>DATJHU010000125.1:0-15800 GCA_035493715.1 Alphaproteobacteria bacterium
GCCCATTGCCATCGCCAGTTTGAACTCTTCCGGGCGTATCTGGTTCATGTCGACATTCGGCTGAGCTGAGAGGACGTCGTAAAACGGCGTTAAATTAAATCGCTCTCCAGGGGTCAGATAGATACTGAAGTTCTTGGCATGGCCGTCCGTCGCCCCCAGAAGCCAGAACACGATTTGGGCCTTGAAGAACTCTGCCCGGTCGGCCTCCGCTTTGTCGCTTGCCCTGAGCAGATCCATGATCTGGCGAATGCTTGGGCCACCCTCGCTTTGATATTTGAGAGTCCATGGAACGTTGAGGGCTTGGCACATGTCCTCCTGCGGACGGCGCAGAAGACGGCCGTTCGACCAGAGGCGGTCGAAGCGTTCGACCACCAGCACATGGATTTCGCCAAATCGCGCAATTTCACTGCGCGCGGTCGACATGCCAAGCCGATCCAGAAAGGTGAGGCAGAAATGCTCGTTCTCGACGCTTGCGGTCAGATCGAGGCCATTGGAAAGCCGACCGATCGCGGGCTTCAATATGTGGGTGGTCGGTGTCGCGCCGTGAGGGATTTCCCACTGATAGCCGCGACGGAGCAGGGCGGTTTTGTCCTGCGCCCCGGCGATTGAAATACGAAACTCGCCCTCGACCCCCGAACCAAGCGGAGCACGTTTTAGGTTGCGGACAATATGTTCGATTTCAGCATCGCTGACCGGCTTTCCCTCGACAATCGTGGAATCACCGGGATCGGTTCCCTCTGGAACGAACTGAAGGGCTCCGACGCAATCTCGCCCGACGGCATCGAGCAAATTGAATGCATCTATGCCGCGTGCGCCTACCCGTTCCGCCAGATGCCGCCTGATCTGGACGTTGTCAGGCAGGAGATTGTCGAAGAAATCTATGACGGAGTTGCCTGTCTTGCGTCCCTCTTGAAGAGGCAGGGATCGCGACACGGAAATGGCATCCTGCCAATCGAGCCATGCCGGATCGTACTGAAAACCGACGATGCCGTTGGTATCGCGATCCAGCCGGCCGACCTTGCGGCCATTCATCAATAGGGTAAGGGCGCGGCGTTTCCTGGCCATCAGAAAATATCTTCGATTTTCCGACCGATCGTGCGGTCCCTGACGATCAGTTCAAGATCGAGGGCACTGAGTACGGCGAACAAGGTGCTCAGCTTCGCGTCACGGTCGCCGGCCTCCAGCGCGGAGATGGTCGCTTGGCGCAAGCCGGTAAGCTGACAGAGTTGATCTTGGGAAAGCTTCGCCAGCCTCCGGCGCCGGCGAACAGTGTTGCCGATCTGGTCGATGCTGCGAGCGAGTTGCTCCATATGAGTCTCTCCTTTCGCAGAAATATACGCTCAATGGTATAAATCAGCAATATACGCCACGGCGTATAAATCAGACTTATACGCTGAGACGCATAAATTGCAATTATTCGCTACAGCGTATGAAACTTACCCGAGGGCCCCATGACTCAAGGCGACCTGATCTCGCTCGCCGAGGTGAAAGCCTATCTGGGCGGCGACCTCCAGTCGAACGACGATGCGGTGCTGGCGCGGCTGATCGCGGCGGCCAGCGCCTTCTTCGTTTCCGCCTGCGGGCGGCCGATCCTGCTTCAGAGCTTCAGCGAGACCTATGACGGCAAGGGAAACGGACGGCTGTATCTGCGCCAGACGCCGGTCGCCGCGGTTGCATCGCTGAGCATCGACGGAACCCCGGTGCCGCGGGCGACCAGTCCGGGCCTGCCCGGATGGCGGCTGAACGGCAACACGATCCTGCTGTTCGGGCACTGGTTCGGGCGCTGCCTGGCCAATGTCGCCGTCACCTATACCGCCGGGTACCAGACGGTGCCGGCCGACATCGCCGAGGCCGTGGCCGAGCTGGTGGGGCTGCGCTATCGCGGGCGCGACCGGCTGGGCAAGACGTCGGAGAGCATCGGCGGGATGGCGACCACGTCCTATGCCCAGAAGGATGTCAGCCCCTTCATCGCCAGCGTGATCGCCCGCTATTCTAAGGTGAACCTGGCATGATCGCGGCGACCACCAACACCGATGCGATCCGGCAGTATCTGGCCGGGCTCGGCGCGCGGGCCGACGCCGCGCTTCGCGACAGCGCGGCGAACGGCGCGGACCGGCTGCGCGACGCGGCCGAGCGCAACCTGTCAGGCAGCGTGCTCAAGGCTCGGACCGGCACCCTTCGCGCCTCCCTGGCCGCGCAAAGTTCAGCGGAAGGCGGGACGGTCGGCGCCGACGCGCCCTACGCCGCGTTCCAGGAATATGGCTTCAGCGGCGTGGAGACGGTGCGCGCCCATCTGCGGCGCCGCGCCAAAGGCGGGCTGGCGCCGGTGCGGGCCTATGGGCGCAAGGTCGACTATCCGGCCCATTCCTATCTGCGGGCGGCATTGGCCGAGCTGACGCCCGATATCCGGCAGACGATCGCCGATGCCATTGCGGGAGCGCTGGCACCATGAACCGGGAATCCGTCCAGGCGGCGCTGTTCGCCTATCTGGCCGGCAACGACGCCGGCCTGTCCAACATCAAGACGATGAGCCGGCGGCTGAAGGCACCGCAGGATGTTGGCGCCGGCAACTGCCCGGCCTTGTTCCAGATCTATAAGGGCGAGACTATCGAATGGTCCGGCATGCAGCCGCTGAAGCGGATCATGCATCTGGACCTCGTGCTGTATGCCCATTCCGGCGACAAGAGCTTTCCCACATCCTCGCTGCTGAACCCGCTGATCGATGCGCTGGAAACGGCGTTCGGCGCGGACGATCCGAACACGCCGCTGACGCTGGGCGGGCTCGCGCGGCGGGTCTCGATCAACGGACGCATCGAAACCGACGAGGGCCTGCTGGGCGAATATGCCTATGCCGTCGTCCCGGTCGAAATTCTGATTCCCTGATGTCTACAGGCCCTAAGGAGACGCACATGCCAGACGCACAGACGCGGGCGCCCGCCCGGACGCCCGCCGATACCGCCAATGCCGACAAGATCGCAGCCGCGATCGACCGCTGGTTCAACACCCATATCGCCGGGTCGCCGGTGGCGCGGTCGGTCGACGCCTACAACCATCTGCGCTCGGCGCTCGGCCATTTGAGCGCCGACCTTTCCGCCATCGCGAAGGATCTCTGACCATGACGCAATATGCTTTCGGGATCGGCGCATTGATCGCGCTGCGCAATGACACGGTGAGCCCGACGCCGGCGCAATTCGGCACGCTGCAGGAGGTGCAGCTCGACCTCAGCTTCACCGTCAAGGAGCTGACCGGGCAGTTCCAGGCGCCGGCGGCGCTGGCCAGAGGCGGGCTCAAGATCACCGGCAAGGCCAAGGCGGCGCGGATTTCCGCGTCCAACTTCAACAACATCTTCTTCGGCCAGACGCTGAGCACCGGCAACACGCTAACCCAGCTTAACGAGGCGGCGACGGTGTCGACCGGATCCACCCATACGGTGACCGTCGCGAACCATGCCAACTTCGTCGCCGACCTGGGTGTGGCCTATGCCACGACCGGCTCGATGCTGACGCCGGTCACCAGCGGGCCGGCGCTCGGCCAGTACTCGGTCAACAGCAGCACCGGCGTCTATACATTCGCCGCCGGCGACGCCAGCGCACCGCTGCTGATCACCTATAGCTATACCATCGCGGGCGGCCTCAGCCTCTCCCTCAGCAACCAGCTGATGGGCGCGGCGCCGACCTTCTCGCTGGTCTTGAGCGAGCAGTACCAGGGCAAGACGATGAACCTGCAGCTGAATTCGGCGATCTCCTCGAAACTGGCGCTCGCCTTCAAGAACGAGGATTTCATGATCCCCGAATTCGATTTCGTGGCCGCCGCCGACGCGGCCGGCAATATCGGCAATATCTGGCTGAGCGAATAGCGGCATGACCGAGACCATCATGCTGGGCGGCCGCGACTATCCCGTCGCGCCGCTGAAATTCCGCGACCTGAAGCGGATCGTGCCGCTGTTCCTGGAGCTGGGCATCGACAGCGAGGCCAAGCTGGATGCGCAGGGTGAGATCGTGACGACGGCCATCCAGACCGCCGATCCCGGATTCACCCGCGCGGCATTCGACGACTTGGCCGTGAGCGTGCCGGAGCTGCAGGCGGCGATCTCGGCCATCGCGGTACTCTCAGGACTTGAACGGCGCCGCATCGAACCGGCCGACGGTTCCTTGGGGGAAGTGGGGGCGGCGAGCCCATCCGCTGGGGCGATCTCTACGCCCTGATCGCCACCGCCTGCGGCTATCGCCGGGCCGACATCGACGAGATGACCCTGCCCGAATATGCCGAGCTCGCCGCCTATTGGCGAAGATTCCCGCCGACGCATCTTTTGCTGGGAAAAATATTGGGGTATAGAGCGGACGAACAAGGAACAAATGATCTATCGGACCTGATCGATCTTATCGGCAAAAGGAGGGATGGGTGACGATAAATAATATGCCGACTTGGAGCCTCGCGGCGGCCTTGGCGATGCTGGCAGCGTGCGTCCCCCCTGGAGGCAATTATCAGACGGACGGCGAGCGGCTGGTCGCCCCATATATCGGCCGTGACTATTGGACCCGCTCCCCGTTCGACCTCTATCGGGATACGCCGTCCTGCAGCATCGTACCCGGGACATGCGTGCCCGGTCCGACGGGGTACGGGAAATTCCACATTGATGGGACGAAAGGCGGCGGCCCCAGCCAGGAGGTCATGGCGCATTTCGTCTTCGAGAACGGCGTGCGTGGCTACGCGCGGATCACCTTCATAAGCTTCGTCGTAACTTTTCAGGACCATCCGCCATCACAGACGCCGCCCTCGCCGCCGAAACCGCAAACCTATCCTCGCTATATCGACCGCCTGCCGGCGAAAGAGGCAGAACGGCTGAGGCAACTGCCAGGCGTGGAGCTGGGCATGAGCCAGCAGCAGGTCCTCGCCACCGTCTGGGGAAAGCCGGACAAGGTGAAAGAGATCAAGCGGGCGCATAGCGACCGGATCGGCTGGTATTACCGCGATGGCAGCGCATTGTTCTTCGAGGACGGCTATCTCTACGCGATCGAAAAATAAGCCGGCCGCGTTCCGCATTTCCAGGCGCCCTTCGGGGCGCCTTTTCTTTTGGGGCATCGCATGGCGGATACGACGATCGATATCGGCTTCAACGTCGCCAACGGCGATCTGAAGGCTGGCCTGGACAAGATGATCGAGGATTTCGATGCGAGCAGCGCCGATATCCGCACTCAGCTCGATGAGATCGCGCAACGCGCCAGGGTGGCGACCAGCAACCTCATCACTTTCGCGCAGGCGAAATATCTCGACCCTGGTTCATCCGAGACGAAACGAAAAGCCGAGGCGGACGATTTCGCTCAGCAGGTCTCCGACATCCAGATCCTGAAGACGCTGAACCAGGTTTCGGCCGAGGACGCGATCCAGCAGGAAATTGCCGTCGAGAACAATAAATTCCGGCTGATGACTGAGGAGATTAAGGCCGAACAGGCGACGTCCGACCAGATCGTCGATATCCACCGACGGCAGCAGGCACAGTTCGATCAGCTGGAAACGCAGCACTTTGCCAAGCTGCGTCAGCTGAACCAGCAGGCGGTCGCGGAGTCCGTGCGGTCATGGCAGTCCATGCTGCAGCCGATCAGCAGCGCCGTCTCCTCCTCGCTGACCGGCATGATCACCGGGCACGAGAATTTCCGGCAGGCGCTGGCCAATATCGGCAACGCGATCGTCAGCGACTTCGTAAGCATGGCGGTCAGGCGCGCGACCAACTGGCTTGCCGGCGAACTGACCATGACCTCGGCGAGCGCAGCCGGTAACGCGGCACGCGCCGCATCGCATACCGCTGCCGCCGCGGAAGGCAAGGCGGTCGACGCAGCCGCCAGTTCGACCAGCGTTTTCGGCGATGCCAACAAGGCGGCGGCCGGTGCATTCAGCGCCGTGGCCGGCATCCCGATCATCGGCCCGATCCTGGCCCCGCCGGCGGCCGCCGCAGCCTTTGCCGCAGTGATGGCTTTCGACGTGTTCTCCGCGCGCGGCGGCTTCGACATCCCGGCGGGCCTCAACCCGGTAACCCAGCTGCACGAGCGGGAGATGGTGCTGCCCGCCGCCATCGCCGAACCGCTGCGCAACAGCCTGGCGGGAGGAGGCGGTGCGCCGGCCGGCGACATCCACATCCATGCGGTGGACGCGGCGAGCTTCCAGCGGCTGCTGACCAACAATAAGAGCGCGCTGGCCCGCGCCCTGCGTGCTGCCCATCGCGGCTTCGATCCTGCACTGGCCTGAGCCCCGGAGACAGCATGAGCACCGAAGTCTTTCCCACCCTGGCCGGGCTGGAATACCCGGTCGTGCGGACGCCGATCTTTCGCACGCTGGCCCAGCAAACCGCGTCGGGGAACGAAACACGGGCGGCATTGCAGACCTATCCGCGCTGGAAATGGACGCTGTCGTTCAATTTCCTGCGCGACGACGCGAACGACGAATTCCGCACGCTGGTTGCCTTCTTCCTGGCGCGGCAAGGATCCTATGACAGCTTCCTGTTCAACGATCCCGACGACAATGCGGTGACCGGCCAGCCGATCGCGCATGGCGACGGCTCCACGAAAGGGTTCCAGCTTGTGCGCAGCCTGGGCGGCTTCACCGAGCCGGTGCTGCATCCGGTGTTCCTGACGGTCTATGTCAACGCCGTCCCGAACACGAATTGGAGCTATAGCGGCCCCGGTTTCATCACCTTCGCCACCGCGCCGGCCAGCGGCGCCGTGATCACGGCCGACCTCACCTATCTGTGGCCGGTGCGCTTCGTCGCCGACCAGTATGATTTCGCGAAGTTCATGAACCGGCTGTGGGAGCAGAAGAAGCTCGACCTGATCAGCCTGAAACAATATCCCTGAGGCCGCGCATGAAGACCGTGTCCGACAGCCTGCGATCCCTGTTGGGGCAGGCGCAGTTCTTCATGGCGGATTGCTACAGCTTCACGCTCGCCGACGGCACGGTCGCGCGTTTCACCTCGGCGGACGCGGATATCAAAGACCAGGCGACGGGGCACGTCTTCCGCTCCGGCGGCCCCTATTTCGAGCGTTCCAAGGTCCGGTTCCAGATCGGCGTCCAGGTCGACGAGCTAGAGATCGCGGTTACCGCCAAGCCGGACGATCTGCTGGACGGGGCGCCATTCCTGTCGGCGCTGCGGTCCGGTGTCCTGGATGGGGCGGAAGTGCAGCTGGACCGCGCCTTCATGCCGAACTTCGGCGACACCTCGGCCGGGCTGATGACGCTGTTCCTGGGCCGGGTCGTTGAGATCGATGTCGGCCGAACCTTGGCGACGATCAAGGCCAACACGCATTTGGAATTGCTGAGCCTGCAATGGCCCTGGCGGCTGTTCCAGCCGGGATGCGCCAGGACCCTGTTCGACGCCGGCTGCACGCTGTCCAAATCCGCCCACGGCGAAGCGCATCACGTTACGGCCGGATCTTCGCTGCGGATATTGCATACCGACCTTGCCCAGGCGGACGGCTGGGCCTCGCTGGGCACGCTGACATTCACGTCCGGCGCGCTGGGCGGCAAATCCTACGGCATTCAAAGACAGGTGGGCGGTGCGCTTTCGATGATGGTGCCGCTGCCGTCACTGCCCGCCGCCGGCGACGGCGTCACGATCTATCCCGGCTGCGACAAGACGCAGGCGACCTGCAAGACCAAGTTCAACAACTTGGTGCATTTCGCCGGATTTCCATACGTTCCGGTGCCGGAGACGGCGGCTTAGTGTTGCCTGAGCAGAAGCGGGACGACAAAGACCCCGAGCACGAGAAGCGCCACGAATGCCAGCATAATGTTCTCGCGGAGCGGCGTACGGGTGGTCACGCTTTGCACGCGTGCTGCTTCCCGGTTTTCAAGCTTTGCGACAACTGCGCCCCAACCGCCGCGCAACAGGATACTGAACCAGTATACGAGCCAGGCAGCGTAGAGCGCGCTCGCACCGACAACGATCCATCGCATGTAAGGGCTGTCCCACGCTCTCTGGAACGCGCTCGGCGATGCGAGCCACAGAAGGCCCGGCAACAAAAACGCAAATTCCCCAAAACCAGCTTTTAGGTTCTCCCCATCGCCGGATGGTGCCATCCCTCGGCGCGCAACGCCAAGGGATTTCGCCGACAGCTACTGCTTCGTCGCGCCCCCCGAAGCGGCGCGGGCGATCTTCAGCATGCGTTCGAGCAAGCGCGCGCCGAAGCGAAGCGACAGCCAGCCGCGCGCCGGATCGCGTAGTGCGAAGATCAGTTCCTTCGAGGCCGGATCGACCTCGAAATTGAAGTGGGTGCCCTTGATCTCCTGGACTGCCGAACCGCCGGGATAGTCGGCCGGCACTTCCGGCAGCATCTGCGCGCGGATCTGGCAGAGCGCCGCGATCGTGCCTTCGAGCTGCGCGGCGGTCATCACCATGGCGGCCTTGAGCTGCCCGTTATTGGCGATCTGGATATGCATCTCCTGCCGGTGGTCCTCCACCAGCAGCCTGAGTTCCGGTCCCACGCCTGCCATCTGAATCCGCCCTCGTTCCGTCGCCCGGCACCTTATCCGGGCCGTTCCAGCCAGCCAATCCTTTCGCGAGGCGCGTGCATGCAGGCACCCGATGAAATCCAGCGCGCCGCCGTCGTGCAGGAAGCGCGCGGATGGCTTGGCACGCCCTATCACCACGCCGCGCAAATCAAAGGCGCCGGCGTCGATTGCGCCATGCTGCCGGCGGCGGTCTACCGCGCGGCCGGACTGATCCCCGAAATCCCGATCGGGCATTATCCGCCCGACTGGCACCTTCACCGCGAAACGGAACGCTATCTCGACATCGTCCTGAGCCACGCGGCGGAGGTTCCGGCGCCGACAGGGGCGGGCGATTTCGTGCTCTACCGTTTCGGCCGCGCCTTCGCGCACGGCGCGATCATCGTCGATTGGCCGGCCATCATCCATGCGGTGATTCGTGTCGGCGTTGTGCTGGATGACGGCGCATCCGGACGCCTGGCCGGACGGCCCCGGCGCTTCTTCACCCTGTGGCCGCAGCCCGCGCATAGCGGAGCCGCACCAGCTAACTGGCGCGAAAGCCAAGCCCACGGACGTGGGCGCCCGGCGTTTGAGGGAAATAGCCAATGAGCCTGTTTGGTGGATCCCAGCCGCAAGCAGCGACGCAGACGGTCGCCTCCGGCGTCGCCATCCAAAGCTCGGTCTATGGCTCGGTCGTGCCGGTGGTCTATGGCCGCACGCGGATGACCGGCAATCTGATCGACTATGACGACTTCAAGTCGATCGCCCACGAGACCGACAACGGCGGCAAGGGTGGCGGCGGGGACGGGGCCAAGAACTATACCTACGCCGCGTCGTTCCTGTTCGGGCTGGCGGAAGGTGGCGTGAAACCGGATGGGACGCCCCAGGGCGGGGTGACCGCCATCGGAACCTATTGGGCATCCAAGTCGAGCGCCGCGTTCACGGGCTCAAGCCTGACGCTGCTCGACGGGAGGCTCGGGCAATCGGCCTGGGGCCCGTGGCAGACCAACCATCCGGACAAGGCGCTGGGCTATTCCGGCACGGCCTATGTCGCCGCCCTGGCCTACGATCTGGGTGATTCGGCGCAGCTGCCGAACCTGTCATTTGAAGCAACCGGGCTCTACCCCAACGCCATCCCCAGCCTGCCGGATGCCGACCCGGCGGATGTCGTCACCGACGTCCTCACAGATTCGATCCGCGGCGTGGGATTCCCATCCGCGCGGCTGGCCGATCTGTCTGTCTTCTCCGGCTATTGCCGCGCCGCCGGGCTTGTCGTCTCGCCGCTCTTCGACACGCAGACCAGCGCTGCCAATGCCCTGTCCGCCATCGTCGAGGATTGCAACGCAGCATTCGTCTGGTCAGGAACGCAGTTGACCGTCGTACCCTACGGCGACACCGACCTGTCGGCCAATGGCGCGACCTACACCGCGCCGGCGGCCCCGCTCTATAGCCTGACGGACGACGACTTCCTGGATCTGGGTGACGGCGATCCGGTGCAATGCGCCCGCGCCCGCCCATCCGACCAGATGAACTCGATCAAGCTGGAATGGCTGAACCGATCGAACGACTACAACGCAGAGATCATCGAGACCAAGAACCAGGCGGCGATCGAGGCCTATGGTTTGCGCACCGCGCAGCCGCGCCAGGCTCATTATTTCTGCGACCGGAAGGCGGCGACGCTGTCCGCGACGCTGAGGTTGCAGCGCCAGTCCGACCGCAACGTCTACAGCTTCACGCTGGGCTGGCGCTATTGCCTGCTGGACCCGATGGATATCGTCGAGATCACCGACAGCGGGCTGGGCCTGGACCGGCAATGGGTCCGCATCCTGTCGCTGGAAGAGGACGACAACGGCAATATCCGGGTCACCGCGGAGGAGTATCTCGGCGGTACCGGCCACGCGCCGCTTTACTCCTTTGAGAGCGGCACGCCCTACAACGCCAACTTCAACGCGCCGCCCGGCAACATCAACGCGCCCTTCATCTTCGAGCCGCCGCCGGCGATGCTGGCGGCCCTGTCGCTGACCGCGCCGCAGATCATGATCGGCGTGTCGGGCGGCGCGAATTGGGGCGGTTGCGACGTGTGGCTGTCGCTTGACGATGCAACCTACAAGCGGATGGGCCGGATTCTGGCCCCCGCCCGGCAGGGCTCGCTGACGGCTCCGCTACCGGCAGGGGCGGGCACGGACACGACGCACACGCTCTCGGTCCTGCTCGAACCGGGCAGCCGGCCTCTGCAGGCGGGGACGAAGGACGACGCCGACAGCTTCCGCACGCTCTGCTATGTCGACGGCGAGCTGATCTCCTACGAAAACCGGTCGCTGACCGCCGCCGACACCTACGGCCTGACCTACCTCCGGCGCGGTGTCTATGGCTCGACGGTCAGCGCGCACGCCGCCGGCACGGCATTCTGCCGGCTGGACGATGCGGTCGCGCGTTTCGACCTGCCGGTCGACCCGGTCTCTTATGTCGGCAAGACGCTCTACCTGAAATTCACATCCTTCAACGTCTATGGTGGCGGGCTTCAGTCCACTGCCGATGTCGAGGCGATAACCTACAATCCGAACGGGCAGGGCGTCTTCGTCTACCCGCCGACCGACGTCAGCTTCACCGTCGGTGCGGAGCAGCAGAAGGACGGGTCCTGGATCTCATTCGGCGTCGTGTCCTGGAGCGCCTCGGCCGATCCGTTCTTCGACATGTACGAGGTGCAGTACCGGCTGCATGCGGGGCCCGGCCCATGGGTCAGCTGGCGCTGCGGCCCGGACACGACCAGCTTCCGGATCAGCCCTATCCAGGCGAACACCGCCTATGACGTCCAGGTGCGGGCGGTGCGGACCAAGGGGCCGTTCTATTCCGCGTGGGACCAGGATCTGAACACCGCCAGCGTCGGCAAGACCACCGCCCCACCGGCGCCGACCGGGCTTTCGGTCGTCGGCGGGTATCGCCAGATCACGCTCGACTGGACCGCGTCCGCCGAGAACGACATCGCCTGGTACGAGGTGTGGGAGGGCGGAACCAGCAGCTTCGGCAGCGCCGCAAGAATCGCGCTGATCAACGCCACACATTATGTACGGCCGGGACTCAATCTCGACGACATCCGATACTATTGGGTTCGGGCGCAAGATACGTCCGGCAATTTCAGCGCCTTCCTGGGGCCCGGCCACGCCACGACGCTGGGCGTCGATGCAGCCGACCTGACGAGCCAGATTATCGCCGCCCAGATAGCGGAAGGCGCCGTCATCGGCAGCAAGATCGCCGATGACGCAATCGACATCACGAAGATCGCCACCGGCTATGGGTTGCCGGCATCGGTAGGATCGTTGCCGGGGCCGGCATCGCCGCTCCGATATGAGGGCTCGCTTGTCGTCTCGACCGTGGACGGCAAGCTATACCGCTTTACTGGCGGTTCCTGGACAAAAGCGACCGATGGCGCAGACCTGACGCCCGATTCGGTGACGACCGGGGCGATCGTCGCGGGCGCGATCACGGCGCCTTTGATCGACGCCGGCGCGGTCACAGCCAGCAAGCTCTATGTCGGCGACACGACCAACCTGATCAACGACCCGATCTTTCAGGACATCGACACCGGCGGGACAACGCCGCCATATTGGACGATCGCCGACAGTACAGGTGCGTGCGCCAGCTTCAATTCGGGGACCACCCCGCCGGCCTTTTTCGGCCGGAAGACCGCGGTGAAGTGGGATTGCACCGTGCTGGGCGGATCGGTCACGGCGACAATAGACGTCCGCACGCCGGCATCCCTGTCCGCCGGAAATGCACCGATGATTCCGGTGGAGCAAGGACACGACTATCGGTTCCGCGCCTATTTCCGGTCGTTCAACAGCTGCAACAAGAGCGCCTTCCTGCGCGTGCGCTTCTTCGACACGACGGGGACGCAGCTTGCGTCGCCCACCGGGGTCTCCAGCCCGGCGATCGACCCGACGGACGCGAAATTCCATGCCGCGCAGGGGGCGCCTGTGGAACTCAACTTCACGGCGCCGCAGGGCTGCGCCTATGTCCAATGCATCCTGCGCGTGCAGGGCAGCCAGCCGGATACCGGCGCCGGCGCGGGGCAGTGGTTCGCGGCGATTCCCCGGCTGGAGCGGGTCGCAACCGGCACACTGATCCAGGATGGCGCCATCACCACCGAGCACATCGTGGCCGCAGGCCTGGACGCCAGCGCGATCACGGCCGGCACAGTCACCGGTGATCGAATGCACGCCAATTTCATCGACGGTGAAAACTTCACCACCGTGCATGCAGGCGGCCAGTCCTATCTCCAGATCGACGGGCGGAGCGTCACCGTCGGCAGTCATCAGAACGGCCCTGCCTTTCGGATCAATGACGGCACGCACAACCGGGTGATCCTGGGGCAGCTGCAGGACGCATGGGGCCTTTGGATCTACGACGCGACGGGCCACGCCATCTTCGAAGAGGCGTCCCTGGCGAACGGCGTCGTCCTGACCAACCATCTGGCGGCCGGCGCGGTCTCCATCGCCTACGGCACGACAGTGAGTACGAGCGTGCCCACCTTGTTCTCGCAAACGATGCCGGCGGCCGGGGATTTCGTCTTCACCGGATCGATCGCCATCGGCAACAACGGCGGACCGCCGGTCGGCAAAATCTCCGTGACGGTCAACGGCACCGAGGTCGCGCATCAGCCGTGGTCAATGGGCCCCTACGACATAACCGCCAGCTTCGCCTACAAGGTCGCCGTGTCTTCGGGCGATACCGTTTTCGTTCAGGCAATCGTGACCAATCTGGCCTCCGGCGGGGAGGCGAACTGGAACGGCGGATCGTTCTTCGGCGTGTTGCTCCAAAGGTGAAAAATGCCGAGTTTTCTCGTCTATGACTCCGCGACCGGCCAACCGCTGTTCGTGCAGCAAAGCCGGAACCCGCCGACCTTGCCCGAGGGGCACGCTTTCATCGCGGCGGCGGACGGTACCGCGATCGCGCGCGGTGATGTCGTGACCGACGGCGCGCTGACCCGGCGCCCGGCGACCCTGGACGAACTGCGCGCCGCGAAACGGGCGGCGGCCGAGACGCGGTTCCGGTCAGTCATCGCGGGCGGCTTCGGCTGGGCCGGAGCGCTCTACCAGATCGATAGCGGGAGCCAGGCGCGGATCGCGGCGATGGGCGGGCTGGCGCTCGCCAGCCTGACGGCGCCGGATGCGCCTGCCTGGGACCCCGAATTCTGCTGGATCGCAGGGGACAACAGCCGCGTACATATGGATGCGCGCACGGCCTGCGGGTTCGCCCAGGCGGTCGCGCGGCATGTCGGCGCCTGCATCTTGAACCTTCGCGGGATAAAGGATGCTGTCGCCGATGCGACGGATGCGGCGGCGCTCGACACCATCGACGTAACTGCCGGCTATCCTGGATCTGGAGCGCCTTAACAACCATGGACGGCGTCGAGAGGTGAAGCTAAACAGGCCGGATGGCGGACGCTAAGCGATTGATTTTCATAGCCGGGGCCGAGGGCTCGGGCACGACGCTGCTGCTGAGGCTGCTGGCCGGCCCCGCAACCTGTGTCGCGCTGGGCGGCAACTATCGCAAGATTCCGGTAGGCGCGGCGGCGGAGGCACTGGCGGCCGCATTCGATGTCGCCAACCAGCGGGCCTGGGATCGCACGCTTTCCATCGCCGACCACGAAAAGGCGCTCGCCGACTGGCGGCGGGCGGCCGATGCCATAGCCGCCTCGCCCTACTTCGCCGACCGCTCGCGGCTGATCTACAAGCGCTCCTATCCGTTCGGCACACCGCGCGGCCGCTTTTCGCCGGTTCTGGCCGATGTCGCCGATCAGTTCGAGGATAGCCGCATTGTAGCGATCTATCGCGATCCACGCGCCGCCAGCTATTCGGCGTTGCGCCGGGGATTCGACACCGACATCAGGCGGCTTGCGATCGTGTGCGCCGAACAGCTGACACTCCTGGCGGCGGAGGTCCGCGCCCTGCCCCCGGAACGGGTGCGGGTGGTCGATTACGGCGCGCTGTTGTCCCAACCGGAGGCAGTCCTGGGCGGGCTCTACGCCTTTTGCGGCATTCCGGCTGACAGTCTGCGGACGATCGTCGCGCGCGAAGGCATCAAGGCCGGGACCGACATGCGCTTCGCCAAGGAACTGCTGCCTAGCGAGGCAGCATGGCTCAATACGTTCTTCGATGCACGCCGCCTGAAGCAATGGGACAATCTGCTTCCCCCCGATTGAGCGCATTCCGCGGCCGCACGGCCACTGAATAGACCCTCTCGTTCAGCCGCCTTCGGGCGGCTTTTTTCATGCCCGAATTCCAGGAGTGACCGATGACGGACCCGTTTGCCAGCGGCGCGGGAAGCGCTGCCTATGCCCAGACCGCGACCGGGGTCGTGCTGCTGACCACACCGTTCTGGGCGAACGTCCTTTACACCGTGAACATCGTGGCCGCGACCGTGGCCTCGCTCTGCGGCGCGGCCGTCGGGCTGGTCGGTGTCTGGCGGATTATCCGCCGGCGGCAGGGACAGTCGTGACCACCTCTACGACCGGCGTTGCGCCGGATGCCCTCGACACGCTGGCCCGCACACTGTGGGGCGAGGCGCGCGGCGAGGGCCGGGAGGGCATGGAGGCGGTCGCCGCCGTGATCGCCAATCGCATCGATATCAGCCTGGCGCATGGCGGCCGGTACTGGTGGGGCCGGGATTGGATCTCGGTCTGCCGCGCCAAGGCGCAGTTTTCCTGCTGGAACCCGGGCGACCCGAACCGGGCGAAGCTGCTGGCGGTCGACGACAGCGACCCGTCTTTCCGCCTGGCGAAAGAGGTCGCCGCGGACGCGATGGCCGACCGCATCGCCGACCCGACCTTCCGCGCCACCTCCTACAAGGTTGCGTCGCTGCCCTGGCCCTACGCCTGGGGCCACTTCCGCCTGCCGCTGATCGAGATCGGGCGCCACGCGTTTTACGACCTGACCAGGGACCCGTGACATGGATGCGACCTCCGAACCGCAGGGCGAAGATGCGGCCTCGGCCGACCGCGTAGCCGCGCGAAGCCGCGACGAGAGGCTGACCCAGGCCGGCCGCCGCAACATCCGCGCCGACGTGCTGGCCTATGCCGCTGTCGCCGGCCTGATCAGCCTGATCTGGGCCCTGCTGATCCACCCCATCGCCGACGGCCCGGCGCGGGACATGCTGCTGATCCTATCGGGCGCGTTGGTCGCCATCGTGAAGGACGTCTACGGCTTCGAGTTCGGGTCGAGCCGGGGCAGCGAGGCGAAGACGGAGCAGTTGGGGCGGTTGATGGGTGGGGTGGGACCGAAGCAGCCTCAGCAATAATCGAACACGCAAGCAGTTCACGTCGC
>DATJHU010000126.1:0-23590 GCA_035493715.1 Alphaproteobacteria bacterium
CCAGCAGGCACTTGAGGAATACCGATTTGCCGGAACCGGAAGCGCCGATGATGACAAGCGACTCCCCGGCGGCGACATCGAGATCGAAGCCGTCGAGCACGATTTTGGAGCCGAAGGACTTGCTGAGCCCGCGGATCGAAATCTTGGGCGCGGTGATCGCCTGGGATGAGGAGGGGGTCATCGCGTCAGGAACAGTTCAGTAAGGAAATAGTCGAAAAACAGGATCAGCACCGAGGCGTAGACGACCGCATTGGTCGTTGCCGCGCCCACGCCTTGTGCGCCGCCCCGCGAATTATAGCCGTTGAAGCAGCCCAGGATCGCGATGATCAAGCCGAAGACCGCGGCCTTGATCAGCCCCGAAACCACGTCGAACGTGGTCAGGTTGGCCATGGTGGTCTTGATATAGGCGGCTTCGTTCATCTCCAGTATGGCGGATGACACGATGAACCCGCCCATGACGCCGATCACGTCGGCGATCAACACCAGCAGCGGCATCATCAGCACGCCGGCCAGAACCCGCGGCACGATCAGATATTTGATCGGATTGGTCGCCAGCGTTTCCAGCGCGTCGATCTGTTCGGTCACCCGCATCGTGCCCAGCTCCGCCGCGATGGCCGCACCGGCGCGGCCGGCGACCATCAGGCTGGCCAGTACCGGACCCAGCTCGCGCGTCACCGACACGACCACCAGCATGGGTATCGCCGTCGGCGCCGTCAGCTTGGAGAAGCCGATCGAAGCCTGCAGTGCCAGCACCGCCCCGGTGAAGAACGCGGTCAACCCGACGACCGGCAGCGAGTTGTAGCCGATGGTCATGAACTGCCGGATGACATTCCGGAAGTAGATCGGGGGCCTGAAGCAGTGGGACAGAGCCTGCGCGGCGAAGAGCGAAAGACGACCGGCGATCGAGAAAAGGCCGAGAACCCGTTCGCCGATTAAGGAAAGGAAATCAATCATCGTGCGGTTATGTCTACAGGTCCTGTCCGGCGTTTCACAGGGGGGAGATGAGAGATTGCCGGTGGATTGGCTGAACGTCAGAACGGCGTTGGCGGCCATATCCTGTGGGTGGAGAAGATCGCCTAGATATTAATGGTCGTCGTAGGCGCCGATTTGAAGATCGCTGAACTTGGTAAATTCACCTTGGAAGGCCAGCTTGACCGTTCCGACAGGGCCATGGCGCTGCTTGCCGATGATGACCTCGGCGATATTGTGCGCCCGCTCCATCTCGGCCCGCCACTCCTCATGCTCCGGCGTGCCTTCGGCCGGCTGCCGGCGCTCGATGTAATATTCCTCGCGGAACACGAACATGACGACGTCGGAGTCCTGTTCGATCGTACCGGATTCGCGCAGGTCGGAAAGCTGCGGGCGCTTGTCGTCGCGCTGTTCGACCGCGCGGCTCAGCTGCGACAGGGCCAGCACGGGGATCGACAGCTCCTTGGCCAACGCCTTGAGGCCGCGGGTAATCTCCGAGATTTCCAGCACGCGGCTCTCCGCTCCGCGTCCGCCTGATCCTCGCAACAGCTGCAGATAGTCGATGACGATGAGGCCAAGGCCGTGCTGTCGCTTCAGGCGGCGCGCGCGGGTACGGACCTGGGCGATCGAAAGGGCGGGCGTGTCGTCGATATAGAACGGGATCGTCGCCAGCTCCTGGCTCGACTCGACGAAACGGCGGAACTCCACATCGCGGACTTCGCCCTTGCGGATCTTTTCCGACGGGACTTCGGAAACTTCGGCCAGGATACGGGTGGCGAGCTGTTCCGCGGACATTTCCAGCGAGAAGAAGGCGACCGATGCGCCTTCCTTTCCGGCGCTCTTGGCATGGGCCTGCGCGGCATTGAACGCGATATTCGTCGCCAGCGACGTCTTGCCCATCGACGGGCGCCCGGCAAGGATCAGCAGGTCGGAGGGCTGCAAGCCGCCCAGCCGCTTGTTGAGATCGCGCAGGCCGGTGGTGACGCCGGAAATGTGGCTGGAGCGGCGATAGGCGGCCTCCGCCATATTGATCGCGCCGGTAAGCGAGGCCGAGAACGGGATGAAACCGGAGCCGGTGTCGCCGACGGTCGCGAGTTCGTACAGCTTGCGCTCGACAGTTTCGATCTGGTCCGTCGGGCTGACATCCACATCGTATTTGTGGGCGTCGTTGACCATCTCTTCGCCCATCGTGACCAGCTCGCGGCGCAGATGCAGCTCGAAGATGGTGCGGCCGTAGTCCTCGACATTGACGATCGTGACAACGCTGGCGGCGAGATCGGCGAGATAGGCCGCGCCTCCCAGGTGGCTCAGGTCCTCGTCTTCATGGAACACGCCCTTCAGCGTGACCGGCGAGGCGATCTGGCCCCGTTCGATCAGCTTGGCGATCACGCCGTAGATGCGGCCATGGACCGGCGCGTAGAAATGCTCGGCCTTCAGGAACTCGGAGACTCGCTCGAACGCCTTGTTGTCGATCAGCAGCGCACCGAGCAGGCCTTGTTCGGCCTCCGCGTTGTGCGGCATCTGGCGCGGCTCAGGCTTTGGCCGTGCAAGAGCATTGGGGGTATTGAAGCTGAGAATCGCGTCGCGTTCGGGCATTCCGCCACACTAACAAAAACGCCCGCGGCGCGGTACTGGAGTTCGCGCGGCGGGCGGTAGATGCTGGGGATAAATTCCATCCACAGCCTGTTAACAACGGGGGTTAAAGCTGTGAGGCCCCCGTTGCCATGAGATCAGGCCGCGTCGGTGTCGTCTTCGGCTGCGGCCGCTGCGGCCGGCGCCTGCTGGACATCGTCTTCATCCTCGTCGGCCCGACCGATCAGCGCTTCGCCGCGCTGAGCCTGAGTCACGGCTTCTTCTTCCGAGCGCGCGATGTTGACGGTGACCGTCACAGACACTTCCGGATGCAGCGCGATGGTGATCGGGAACAAGCCCAACGTCTTGATCGCCTGGTTCAGCACAACGTGGCTGCGCTCAACCGAATTGCCCAGCGCGGAAACCGCATCGGCGATATCGCGGGCGGTAACCGAACCGTAGAGCTGGCCCGATTCGGCCGCCTGGCGGACGATCACGACCGAGGCGCCGTTGATCTTGCCGCCCTCCGACGTCGCCGTCTTGCGGCGCTCTTCGTTGTTCTGGACGATGGCGACTTTCTGGCGTTCGAAATAGGCCAGGTTCTCCTTCGTCGCCCGCAACGCCTTTTTGGTCGGCAGCAGGAAATTCCGGGCATAGCCCGGCTTCACTTTCACAACCTGGCCAAGCTGGCCGAGATTGGGCACGCGCTCCAGCAGAATGACTTCCATAACGCCCTCACTTCCTTCTCATTCCAGACCGCAAGCCCCGAAGGTCGCGGAAATCCATCAGCTGATCGGCCGAACCCAGACCGGCCAGCAGCAACGTAAAGATCAACAGGGCGCGCCAGCCCAGAAGAGCGGGCGACCCCAGCAGAACCACATACACGGTGACGATCCAGACCGGCCCGCCGACCCGCTTCCCAAGCAGCGCGTGGATCAGCGCCAGCCCAAGGAACGCGAACGACACGGCCAGCACGATCGCAGAGCTCAGGCAGATCATTCCGATCGTGCCTTCGCGCAGAACCGCGCCCGCCAAACCCGCCACCATCAAGATCGGACCGACCCATATCGGCAGGCTGAGCCTGCCAATATCGATCGACGGCCTGTCGGCCAATCCGACCTGTCCCAACAACCACCAGGCGATCGTGCCGCTGGCGGCGATTACGCCCATCCAGGCGGCCATCGCCAGCCCCGGCGCGATCCGCGCCGCCATCTCCGCCGCGGGCAGCGCCAGATTGGCGCGCTCGCCGATCACCTTGGCGAGACCGCCGCCGGCGACTGCAAAGTAGGCGATCAGGGCGAGAACCCAGGCAATCGCCAAACCGCTCAGCCACAGCAGCAGAACGCCGCCTTTGTCACCCGCCGGCCGCCGCACCGCCTGCCAGACCAGCAACGCCACCGGGATCGTCGCGAGCCCCAGATAGAGAGCCCCGGCAAGCGATCCCATCGCAAGCGTTACCACCACAGTTGCCGCCAGACCCGCCGTGAAGCAGGTCAACGGCCCGGCCCAGAACCCGACCGCGAATAACGGCAGCGTGGCCAGGCCGACCGGCAGCAACCGAAAAAACGAAGCGCCGTCCGCCGGCAGAACCAGAAGCGCGCTCAGAAGACCGCCGGCAAGGGCCGCCAAACCTTGCCGCGCCCCTGCCAACCTGTCTCCTTTAGGCATCGGCGGAAAACCGCCTTCGCCTGGATCAGTTCATGACGTAGGGCAGCAACCCCAGGAACCGCGCGCGCTTGATCGCCTGCGACAGCTCGCGCTGCTTCTTGGCGGAAACGGCGGTGATCCGGCTGGGGACGATCTTGCCGCGCTCGGAAATGAAACGCTGCAGCAGCTTGACGTCTTTGTAGTCGATCTTCGGCGCGTGCGGGCTCGAGAACGGGCAGGTCTTGCGGCGGCGGAAAAACGGCCGGCGAGTCTGCTGCTGGCGGGGGCCGCCACCCATATCCATCGTCATTCGGAAATTCCTTCCAGCGCCACGTCGCCCTCAATGCGGTCATCGCCGCCTTCGCGGCGGGGACGGGGGCCACGGCCCATGCCGCCGCGGTCACCGCGGTCGCCACGGTCACCGCGATCGCCCCGGTCTCCACGATCGCCGCCGCGGCTCTGCATCATCGCGGACGGGCCTTCCTCGTGCTCGTCGACCCGCACGCTCATATAGCGCAGCACGTCTTCGTTGATGCGCATGTTGCGCTCCATCTCCAGCACCGCGGCCGAGGGGGCGTCGATATTGAAGAGGACGTAATGGCCCTTGCGGTTCTTGTTCATCCGAAACGCCAGGGTCTTCAGGCCCCAATGTTCGGTCTTCGCAACGGTACCGCCATTGTCGACAATCATCTGAGAATAAGTCTGGGCGAGGGCTTCCGCCTGCGCAGACGAGATATCCTGCCGTGCGATGAACACGGTTTCATAAAGTGCCATGTAAACTCCCTTCGGCTATTCAGTGGCCCGGCGCTGTGTCCCGATGGATCAGCCGCCCGCGCCTAACCAGCACCTGGCATGCACTGGTAGAGAGTGAGCGGCGCATAAAGCATATTACGCGCCGAAGGGCAAGCCGGGCCCGGCCCATCGTGCTTGACAGGGGGGGATCAGCCTTTATCTCTACCGGCCGACGCAATAACCCAGAAGAACCATGTCGCTTGCATTTGTTTTTCCGGGACAGGGCAGTCAGGCAACCGGCATGGGCCGTGAGCTGGCGGACGCCTTTCCGGTCGCACGTCATACGTTCGAAGAGGTCGACGACGCGCTGTCGCAGCGCCTGTCGACGCTCATGTTCGAAGGGCCCACCGAAGAGCTGGGCCTGACGGAGAACACGCAGCCAGCCCTGATGGCCGTCAGTCTCGCCGTCTATCGCGTGCTGATCGATCTCGGCATGAAACCGCTGCCCCAGGTGGCGGCGTTCGCGGCCGGGCACTCGCTGGGCGAATACTCCGCCCTGGCGACCGTCGGCGCATTCGGCCTGGCCGACACCGCGCGGCTGCTGAAGCGGCGGGGTCAGGCAATGCAGCGGGCGGTGCCGGTCGGCACTGGGGCGATGGCGGCGATCCTGGGCGCCAATCTGGACGACGCCGTTGCGATCGCCGAGGCGGCGCAGGCCGCGCCCGACGGCAAGACCGAAGTCTGCCAAACGGCGAACGACAACGCGCCCGGCCAGGTCGTGATCTCCGGACATGCCGCCGCGGTCGATCGAGCGATCGCGCTGGCAGCGGAGCGCGGCTTTCGCCGCGCGATCAAGCTGCCGGTCAGCGCGCCCTTCCACTGCCGCCTGATGCAGCCTGCCGCCGACGAGATGGCCGAGGCGCTCGCCGCGGCGACGATCGCGCCGCCGGCGATCCCCGTTGTGTCCAACATCACCGCCGGACCGACAACAACGCCGGCTGAAATTCGCCGGCTGCTCGTCGAGCAGGTGACTGGTATGGTGCGCTGGCGCGAAAGCGTTCTGGCGATGAAAGCCGCGGGCGTGGACCGAATCGTCGAACTTGGCTCGGGCAAGGTGCTCGCCGGTCTGGTCAAGCGCATCGACCCGGAAATCGCCGGAACCTCGGTCGGAACGCCGGCCGACATCGAAACATTTTTGAAGACAATATGACCATGTTCGATCTGACCGGCCGTACGGCCTTTGTAACCGGCGCGTCCGGCGGAATCGGCGCGGCGATCGCGCGCGCGCTGGCCGAGCAAGGGGCGACCGTCGCGCTGGGCGGGACACGGGTCGATCCGCTCGAGGCGCTGGCCGGCGAGCTTGCCGGGCATGGTCACGTCATCGTCGCGGACATCGGCGATCGGGCGCAGGCCGACGAGGCTTTCACCAGGGCTGAGGCCGCTTTGGGCGGAAAAATCGACATCCTGGTCAACAACGCAGGCATCACCCGCGACCAACTGGCGATGCGCATGAAGGACGAAGACTGGGACCGGGTGCTGGAGGTCAACCTGACAGCGGGCTTCCGCCTCGCGCGCGCGGCGCTGCGCGGAATGATGAAGCGGCGCTGGGGGCGGATCATCGGAATTACCTCGGTGGTCGGCGCGACCGGAAACCCGGGGCAGGCAAATTACGCTGCCTCCAAGGCGGGCATGATCGGCATGACCAAGGCGTTGGCCGCCGAGGTCGCCTCGCGCGGCATCACGGTCAATTGTGTCGCGCCAGGATTCATCGATACGGCCATGACCGCCGTGTTGACGGAGGAGCAGAACCAGCGTATCGCGGGCAATGTTCCAGCCGGCCGGCTGGGCGTTTCAGCCGAAATCGCTGCTGCCGTCGTCTATTTTGCAAGCGAGGAGGCGGCGTACACGACGGGTGCGACGCTGCATGTCAACGGCGGCCTTGCGATGATCTAGCAGCCCGCCGGCATATCCCTAGAACTACCGGGGTTGCTGGCGAGTTTCGGATAGACGTGATAGCTGGAGCTTGAGAACCATTGGCGGTGTGGCTGTTCCCCGGTGTCGGGGGTCACATGAAGGAAACGGGAGAGTCCAAGGAATGAGCGATATTGCCGAGCGCGTGAAGAAGATCGTCGTCGAACATCTGGGCGTCGACGAGGCAAAAGTGTCCGAGAGCGCCAGCTTCATCGACGATCTCGGTGCTGACAGCCTCGACACCGTCGAACTGGTGATGGCGTTCGAAGAAGAATTCGGCGTCGAAATCCCGGACGACGCGGCCGAGAAGATCCTTACGGTCAAGGATGCGATTACCTATTTGACGGATCACAGCGCCTGATTTTTGGCGTTCGCGCTTCCTTACGGTTGAAATCATGAGACGTGTCGTTGTTACCGGTCTCGGCATCGTTAGCCCCCTGGGCGTCGGCGTCGAGAACGTATGGCGCCAGATTCTGGCAGGGCATTCCGGCATTGCCGGAATCCAGTCCTTCGACGTCAGCGACCTGCCGGCGAAAATCGCCGGCCAGGTGCCGCTCGGCGACACGGCCTCAGGCTTGTTCAATGCCGACGACTATGTTCCGCCCAAGGAACAGAAGAAGATGGACAGCTTCATCATGTACGCCATCGCGGCGGCGCATGAGGCTGTTGCCGACAGCGGCTGGGCGCCGTCGACCGATGAGGAGCGGGAGCGCACGGGCGTCATGGTCGGCTCGGGCATCGGCGGCCTGAATGAGATCTACGAGACGTCCGTCACCTTGCACGAGCGCGGCCCGCGACGGGTTTCGCCGTTCTTCATTCCCGCGGCGCTGATCAACGAGGCGTCCGGGCATATTTCGATCAATTACGGTTTCCGTGGCCCAAATCACGCGGTCGTCACGGCCTGTTCCACCGGCGCACATGCGATCGGCGACGCGTCCCGGCTGATCATGCTGGACGATGCCGATGTCATGGTTGCCGGCGGCGCCGAGGCTGCGATCGGCCGTCTGGGCATGGCCGGTTTCGCGGCCTGCCGTGCGCTGTCCACGGGCTATAACGATACACCTGAAGCGGCTTCGCGGCCGTTCGACCAGGGCCGTGACGGCTTCGTCATGGGTGAGGGCGCCGGTATCGTCATTCTGGAAGAGCTGGAGCACGCCAAGGCGCGCGGCGCGAAGATCTATGCGGAGATCGTCGGTTACGGCCTGTCGGGCGACGCCTATCACATGACCGCGCCCTCCGAATCGGGCGACGGTGCGTTCCGCGCCATGCGCGCCGCGCTGAAGCGCGCGAACATGCCGCCGGGCGCGATCGATTACATCAATGCGCACGGGACATCGACACCGCTGGGCGACGAGATCGAAGTCGGTGCAGTGAAGCGCCTGTTCGGTACGGCCGCCGATAATGTCTCGATGTCGTCGACCAAATCGGCGATCGGCCATCTGCTGGGCGCTGCCGGCGCGGTCGAGGCGATCTTCTCGATCCTCGCGATGCGCGACAATGTCGCCCCGCCGACCTTGAATCTGACCAACCCGTCCGAAAGCTGCCTGGGGATCGACCTCGTGCCGCTAAAGGCGCGGGAGCGGCCGATTCGCGCTGCGCTGTCGAACTCCTTCGGGTTCGGCGGCACCAACGCGTCGCTGGTTTTCACTGAATTCCAGTGACGCCCGACCGTCGCAGATGAGGCGGCTTCGGGTTCTTTTCGGCACAGTCTTCGTCATCATCCTCCTGCTCGGCGTCGCCGGTATCGGCGCGCGCTTCTATGCCTCGCGCTCCCTCTGGGGCGCCGGGCCGTTACAGACGCCGACGACGATCGTTATCGCCAAAGGCAGCCGGACCGGCGCGATCGGACACCAGCTGCAGGCAGCCGGCGTCGTTTCCCACTGGTGGTTTTTCGAAGTCGCCGCGCTGGCGTTCGACACCGGCGGCCCGCTGCATGCCGGCGAATATGCTTTCACGCCCGGGCAGAGTCTGCATGACGTGCTGCGGCAGATCCGCGAGGGGCGCACGGTCGTCCATCGCCTGACCGCGCCTGAAGGGTTGACGGTCGCCGAGATCATGGCGCTGGTCGCGGCGGAGCCGGCCCTTTCCGGGGCGCTGCCGGCGCAGCCGCAGGAGGGCAGCCTGATGCCCGACACCTATAATTTTTCTCTCGGCGATTCACGGGCCGACATGATCGCGCGGATGCATCGCGCGATGGACAAGGTGTTGGCCGATCTGTGGACGAAACGGACGCCGCGCGACTCCGTTTCCACGCCCGAGGCGGCGCTGACGCTGGCTTCGATCGTTGAAAAAGAAAGCGCTCTGCCGGATGAGCGTCCGAAGGTCGCGGCGGTGTTCCTGAACCGGCTGGACAAGGGGATGAAACTCCAGGCCGACCCGACGGTGATCTACGCACTGACGCACGGCAAGGCGGCGCTCGGGCGGCCGCTGGATCATGCCGACCTGGCAACCGACTCGCCCTATAATTCCTATCGCTATGAAGGCCTGCCGCCGACGCCCATCGCCTGTCCGGGGCGCGGCTCGCTGAGCGCGGTCATGCATCCCGATTCGACGAGCGCGCTGTATTTTGTCGCCGATGGTACCGGCCGACATGCTTTCGCCGAATCACTGGACGACCATAACCGGAACGTTGCTAAGCTGCGTCACCTGGAACAAACAACGCCGCAGGCGCACACAAAATGATAACCGAACCTGCCCTCGGCCGCCGCGGCTTGGCTCTTGTGCTGTCCTCGCCGTCCGGCGCCGGCAAGACCAGCATCGCGCGCGGCCTGCTTGAGGCGGAGCCGGAACTGGAGATGTCGGTATCGGTCACGACGCGTCCCAAGCGTCCCGGTGAGATCGACGGAAAGGATTATCATTTCATCGACGGTTCGACCTTCGCCAAGCTGGTGGCGGACGGTGAACTGCTGGAGCATGCGACGGTGTTCGGCAATTCCTATGGCACCCCGCGGGAGCCGGTCGAGCAGGCGCTGGCGTCCGGCCGTGACGTGCTGTTCGACATCGACTGGCAGGGCACGCAAGAACTGGCGGACAAGATGCGGCGCGACCTTGTGACGGTCTTTGTCCTGCCGCCCTCGAGCGCCGAGCTGAAGCGCCGGCTGACCCAACGCGCCGCCGACAGCGCCGAGGTGATCGCGGGGCGCATGGCCAAGGCAGCGGCCGAAATGAGCCACTATCCCGAATACGACTATGTGATCGTCAATCGCGACCTGGACAAAAGCATCGAGCGCGTGCGCACGATCCTGTCAGCCGAGCGCCAGCGCCGCGACCGGATAACCGGGCTCGTCGATTTCGTGCGCGGCTTACAGGACGAATAGGCTCAGGATACGGCTACGGCGATACTTTGAAGAGGACGCCGCAGCCGCTGTTCCCGCAGATAGACGGGTTCGCGAGGCCGCCCGAAAACGTGGCGCCATAGACCACGCCGTTCGCGCCAAGCGTGACCGCCTGCCCGAATCCGACCGCGCCATCCGCGCCGCCGAACGGGTGCAAGACCGTCAGCTGCTTCGTCGCTGGATTCAGTTTGAACAAGACGCCCTTTTTCCGGACGCCGCCCGTCGATGTTTCGCCATAGAGCGTGTTGCTTTTGGTATCCAGCACAAGGTCGCCGCTGGGTTCGGTGCCGTCCAGGCGGTTGGTGAACGCATGGAGCGTCGTAAACGCGCCTGAAGCGGGGATGAAGCGGTAGACTTCCCCGCACCCCGTCGTCTGGCAGTTTGCAGCCTCGGAGCTGTTGGCTGTGGAGGACACGCCGTAAAGCGTTCCGGTGCCGCTGATTGCCAGGCCGCCCTGCGGCTGCCCGTCGACATCGGTGAACGAGTGCAGGATCGTCATCGACTTGCTTGCCGGGTTGAACTTGAAGAGCGCGCCGAAGCCGGCGGTTCCCCCGGTTTGGGATACGCCGTAGAGGGCACCGTCCTTGTCGATCACCATCCTTGTATTCAGGTTGAGCGGACCATTCTTCGTGCTGCCGAGCACGTGCAGCGCGGTTGCCTTGCCGCTGGCGGGATCGAATTTGAAGAGCGTGCCGAAATCGCGCGTGCCGCCAAAAAAAGTCGAACCGTAGAGCATCCCCTTCGCGTCGATGGCCAGCGCATTCGGGTTCGTGCCGACGCCCTGCCGGCGGAACGCGAACAGCGTCGTGAAGGTCTTGGTGGCGGGGTCGAACTTATAGATCGTTCCGCCTGAATATTGGCCGCCGAAGCCGGTCGTTCCGTAGATCACCCCGGCTTTGTCGGCGACAAGATCGCCGTTCGGGTTATGCCCATCGTCACCGCCCGTGAACTTGTAAAGCGTCGTGAGCTTGCCCGTCGCGGGATCGAACTCGAAGATCGTGCCGCAGCCGTCGCCGCAGGACTTGTCGGGGTCGACGATGCCGCCGACGAAAGCGATGCCGACCAACGTGCCTGTCTTGGTGGCGACCATGCCGCCCAGCGGCTCGCCCCCATCCGCCTTGCCGGTGAATTTATGTTCCGGCTTGAAGGTGGATGCGGCGGCGGAAAAGGCGAACAGCGCGGACAGAAAACCAACGGACACAAGACGAGCATAGGCGCGGACCATGAGGCTCCCCAGGAATTAGAACGTTATGTCCGTATACCTTACCAGCTGCCGCGGAAGAGTCGTCAGCAAACTTAGCCGGCATCCTGCTCGCGCACCGCATCCAGGATCGCGGTCAACGATTCGGCATCTTCCAGCCCCGTCGTGTCGCTACGGATTTCGCCGTCCTGCACGGCTTCGCGCAAGAGGCGGCGCATGATCTTGCCGGCGCGGGTCTTAGGAATGGCCCGGGTCACGTAAACGCGATCGAGCCGCGCGATCCCGCCGATCGCCGCATCGACCGCGGCGGTGACGGCGGCAACGACGCGCGCCCGGTCGGCGCCCGTGATCAACGTAACAAAGGCGACCGGGACCGTGCCTTTCAGCGCATCGTCCACGCCGATCACCGCGGCTTCCGCCACACCGGCCTGGGCGGCGACCGCCGATTCGATCTCCATCGTGCTGATGCGGTGGGCGGCGACATTGATGACATCGTCGGTGCGGCCGACGACCCAAAGATGCCCGTCGCCATCGACGATGGCCCGGTCGGACGTCTGATAGCGCCCTGGGAAGCGTCCGAAATAGCCGGCCATATAGCGGTCGTGATCGTCCCAGATCGTGCGCGCCAGGGTCGGGAAGGGCACGGTGAGGATCAGATTGCCGGGCGTTCCCGGTGGAACGGCTCGGCCGTCGTCGTCGACGATCTCATAACGATGACCCGGTACAGTCGTCCCGCAGGAGCCCGCCTTGGTGTCGTCCACGCCCGCGACCGGATAGGTCCAGGTCGAGCCGGTCTCGCTTTGACCATAGGCATTGATGACCGGCACGCCACGGCCGATATGTCCGGCCGCCCAGCGGAAGGTTTCGGCATCGAGCGGCTCGCCCTGCAGGCTGGTCAGCCTGAGGTTGGGCAGCGGGTGGGCCGCCGCCATGTCGTCGCCGGCGCCGCGCAGCATGCGGGCCAGCGTCGGCGCCGCCAGGAGCTTGGTGACGCCGTGCCGCTCCATGATTTCGTAAAAACGGGCATAGCTTGGCGTGTCGAGCGCGCCTTCGTAGCAGACCAGCGTCATGCCATGCGCCAGTCCCCCGACGACAGCATGGATCGGGAAGGTCAGCCAGCCGACATCGGCGGCGCACCAATAGACGTCGTCGGGTTCGGGATTGATCTGCCACTGCACATTGGCCCAGCTGCCCATCAGGAAACCGGCGACGCTGTGGACCAGGCCTTTCGGCTTGGCCTCCGTGCCGCTGGTGAAGATCAAGAAGGCAGGATCGTTCGCCTCGAGCGGCACGCATGGGCAATCGGCCGGTTGCCCGGCGACCAGGGCCTCATAGGCGATTTCGCCGTCACAAAGCGTCGGGTTCGCGCCCAAGCGGTCAACCACGACGACATGACGGAGATCCGGCGCATCGGATCGCGCCTTGCGCAGGTTATCCAGGAGTGGGACGGCACGCCCGCGACGATAACTGCCGTTGGCCGTGACAACCGCTTTCGCGCGCGAGGTTCTCAGCCTGAGGGCGACAGCTTCCGGCGAAAACCCGGCAAACAGCACGGTATAGATTGCCCCGATCCGGTTGCAGGCATGGATGGCGGCAAAGGCTTCGGGCAGGTTGGGCAGATAGATCGCGACAACGTCGCCCTTGCCGATGCCGATCGAGATCAGCCCATTGGCGAGTCTCGCGACGTCGTCGCGCAGTTCCCGGTAGGTCAGGCACCGGACTGTGCCGTCCTCGCCCTCCCAGACGATCGCAGTTTTCCCTGCGGTCTCGGGATTCTCGGCATGGCGGTCGATGCAGTTGTCTGCGACGTTGATCGTGCCGCCGGGGAAATAGCGCAGATCTCCGAAACCGCCTTCGCGGATTGAATTCCAGGGGCAGGTCCAGCGGAAGTGTCCGGCAACCCAGGCCCAGTACCGGTCGGGATCGCCGTCCTCCGCGCGGCGCGCCTCCGCCAGCAACGCTTCTTGCCTCGCGGAGCGGTGTTCCCGCGCCAGCGGAACCAACGGCTCGCGCATCAAAGTTGCCAGCAGATCGTCGGATGCGCTCACACTTTCCCCCGGCGTCCTCTTCGATGGACTTATGGTCCGAGGACTACCACGGGGATTTGGCGATTGCAGTGGTTTTCGGCCTCTAGGTCAGGGAGTCAGCTGAAAAACCGTCCCGCAGCCTGTGTTGCCGCATTTCCTGGTGTAGCCGCCGATGCCGGTGGTGCCGTAAATCTTCCCACCGCGGAGCGCCAGCGAGAACGCGTTAACCAGAATCGGGTTTTCTGTCGGGGCGATGCCGGTGAAATCGTAGACGTCGGTCACCTTGCCGCTCGCCAAGTTCATCCGATAGACAGCACCGGTAAGACCTTTTGACATGTCGGCGATTCCAAACAGCGTCGCACCATTGGCGCCGATGGCGATCGATTGATCCGGAGAGGACACGCCGTCGCGGTCCCAGTCGAATGTGTGCAGAATGGTGAATGCGAGCGTCTTCGGGTTGAATTTGAAGACCGTGCCGGGACCGGGACAGAACCCGTTACACATCGGTGCCGTCTGGCCGCCCGCGGTCGTACCGAAAATCTCGCCGGTCGGGCCAACCGCGAGCGGGCTGGAAAGGCTTCCACCCCAAGGGTCGGATATGGCGGCCAGCGGCGTGACGAGTTGCGTCTTGGGGTCGATCCGGAACAACACGCCTGAGCCCTTCGGGCCGCCGCCCTCCGTGGCGCCGTAAAGCATGCCGTCCTTGCCGACCACCATGCCCAAATACAGCCTGTCGCCGAGCTTTTGCGCGTTCGCGCCCCCGAAGGTGTATATGCGCCTGAACGCCTTGGTCTTCAGGTCGAAACGATAGATGCCGCCGTCATGCTGGGAACCGCCCAGCATCGTTCCGCCGTAGAGACCGTTATTGGCGAGTGTCACGGGGGAACTGGGCCCGATCAGCCCCTTGTTGTCGCCTGTCAGCCGATAGAGCACGGTCAGCGTATTGGTGCCGGCGTCGAATTCGAAGATCGTTCCGCCGCCGCCCGACAGGCTCGGCTCGAAAGCGCCGGCCGAACCGTAGAATACCTTGCCGCCACCGGACGCCAGCGGGGCGTTCGGTCCGAGGCCTTCCGCCGCGGTGAACCGGTGCACGGTTGCGAACTTCCCGTTGCCGGGATCGAACGTGAAGATCGTTCCGCAGCCGTCGCTGCAGTGATTGCCGTCGAACGATCCGCCGCCGCCCGCGATCCCGTAGAGCGTGCCCGCGGCGTCGGAAGCGAAGCCTCCATCGGGATACGCCCCATCTGCCTTGCCGCCGAAACTGTGCAGCGTTTCAAGCGTCACCGCCCTTGCGATAGGCGCAACGAGAAATCCCACGAATAGTGCGGGAAGCAAGAATCTGCGCGAAAACAACATAGACATCCCTGCGGCCAAAATTTTCTTAAAATTATCGTATCAAATACGGCCTGCAAGTAAATATTTGGGAATTCTATGCGGATTCTGTCGCTGTTTTTTCTTGGCTCTCCCAGCAACGCGCCAGGGTCCGGAATGCATCGACACCGAGTTCCTCCGCGCGTGCCGTCGGGTCGATGCCTGCTGCCTCGAGGAGCGGCAGCGGATCGCGGACAAAGCTCCGCAGGCCCGCACGCAGCATCTTGCGGCGTTGCGCGAAACAGGCGGCAACGACTTTTTCCATGACGGCGAAGCTGGGTTCGTCCGGCCCCATCGCGCGCGGCACCAGCCGGACGATCGAGGAAACGACCTTGGGGGGCGGCGTAAAGGCCGCCGGGGGTAGGTCCAGAACGAGGGTCGGGTCGGTCAGCCACTGTGTCATGACCGACAGGCGGCCATAGTCCGGTGTCCGCGGCTCTGCGATCAGCCTCAGGGCCACTTCGCGCTGGAACATCAGCGTCATGCTGGCGAAGGCCGAGGCCTGCTTCAGCCAGCCGATCAGCATCGGCGTGCCGACATTGTATGGCAGGTTCGCGATGATGGCGCGCGGGGCAGGGCAGAGCGTTACCGGGTCGATTTTCAGCGCATCGCCGTGGATTAGGTCGAGCTTTCCCTCGGCCGCTTCGACGACCGACTGCAGGGCCGCGACGCATCGTGGGTCGCGTTCGATGGCGAAGACTTTCTCGGCCTCGCTGTTAACCAAGGCGCGGGTCAGCCCGCCGGGGCCGGGGCCGATCTCGATCACCGACACGCCTGCCAGATCGCCGGCGGAACGCACGATTTTTGCCGTCAGGTTGAGATCGAGCAGGAAATGCTGCCCCAGGCGCTTGTCGGCGTCGAGCTGCCAGGCTCGGATCACCTCGCGCAGCGGCGGCAACGCGTCGATCTTTTCGGTCATATGGTGGTCTTGGCGAGATGCGCGGCGAGATTGAGTGCGGCGATCAGGCTTTCGGCGCTGGCCGTTCCGGTCCCGGCGATATCCAGCGCGGTGCCGTGATCGGGCGAGGTGCGGACGAAATCCAGGCCCAGCGTGATGTTGACGCCGTGGTCGTAATCGATGGTCTTCAGCGGAATCAGCGCCTGGTCGTGATAGTGGCAGATGGCGACGTCATATTCGGCGCGCGCACGCGGATGGAACATCGTGTCGGGCGAAAGGGGCCCCGACACGCGCCAACCTTCGGACCGCAACGTCTCGATGGCCGGGATCACGATCTCGATTTCCTCCCGGCCGATGGTTCCGGCTTCTCCGGCATGCGGATTGACCCCTGCGATTGCCAAACGCGGTTCGGCGATACCGAAGCGGGCTTGCAGCTCGCGGGCGGCGATCCGCGCCTTTGTGACGATTGCATCGCTCGTCAGGGCATCGAGCGCGGCGCGAAGCGGCTCATGCACGGTCACCGGCACGACGCGCAGGCCGTCGATTGCCAGCATCATGACCGGCGGGGTCTCGCTGTGCGCCAATGCGGCCAGGAATTCCGTATGCCCCGGATGGAGAAACCCGGCGGCGTAAAGGGTGCTCTTCTGGATCGGATTGGTCACCAGCGCCGCCGCCTTGCCCGCCTTAACCAGGGCATGGCCCCGTGTGATGCTTTCGATCACCGCTGCGGCGTTCGCTGTATCCAGCCGCCCCGGCGTTGCGTGCACGGCGGCGTTCAGTGACAGGACGGGCAGCGCATCGGCGAACCGGGCTTCGTCCGGGGACGCGATCTCGGCGATGGGAACGTCATGGCCGATTCTGGCCGCCAGCGCGCGCAGCCGGTCTGCGTGGTCGATCATGAAGAACGGCGCCACCGGCTGCTTTTGCCGCGACGCCCAGGCTTTGATCGCGATCTCCCCGCCGATGCCGGCGGGCTCGCCCATCGTCAGGCAAAGCAGCGGCGTAGCCACCGCGTCACGCCGTGAGACAGGGGGCTGCCTCAGACGCGAACATCGACGAAGCCGGAGGCCCGAAGGTCGCTCAGATAACGCTGCTGCTGCATGTCCAGACGCTGGAGATAGAGCTGGTTGGCGACCTGATCCCGCGTCGGCGGCTTGCGCGCCGGCGGGTCTTTGCGGGCGCAGACCATGAACAGCATCATGCCGTCATTGGTCGGCACAGGCTGGCTCATCTGGTTGACCTGCAGATTCGCGACCACCGCCGCGATGCCGCGCGGCAGGGCTGCGACCTTCGTCATCTGCCCGGGCGGGCCCACGTCACCGCCCAGGCCGTCGCGCTTGCCTTTCGCATCGATCGCGGCGCAATTCGGCAAGGATTCCCCGACCTTCTGCGCATCTGCCACGAGCTGGGGCAGGTCTTCCTTCTTGGGTTGATGCGTGAACGGAATCAGCACGTTCTTCAGGTGAACCACAGCCTCGTTCGGGTCGCCTTCCAAGGCGTTACCTTTCGCGCGCAGCAAGAGGATGTGGTAGCCGGACTGCGTGCGAATAGGCTCGCTGACCTCGCCCGGATTCATGGTCTTCAGCTTCTGGTCCAGTTCTTCGGGCAATTCCCCGTCCTGAACCGCACCCAGATCGCCGCCTTCCGAAGCCCCGGCGGCCTGGCTGAATTGCTGTGCCAGCTTGGCGAAGTTGCCGCCCTCGCGGATCTGGGTTTCCAGGTTGTCCGCGAAGGTCCTGACCCGGGAATCCTCGGCAGGCGAGTCGACGGGCAGGAATATCTCGGCCACCAGATATTGCTTCTTGTCGACGCTCGACATCAGCTTCGAATAGGCGGTGTCGATCTCCGCGTCGGTGACCTCGATCCGCTTGCGGATCTCCTTCTGGATCACCTTGCGCCAGGACACCTGCGCCAAAGTCTGTTTTTCCAGGGCACCGAACGGCACGCCTTGCTTGGCCAGCAGTTCCTTAAGCTGTGCGAGCGTCTGATGGTTCTGTTCGGCGGTTGCCTTCAGTTCGTTTTCGACTTCGTCGCGATCGACCGACAGCTTCAGCCGCCGTGCTTCCTGGATGCGGAGCTGGTCGTCGATCAGCGATTTCAGGACCTGGGCCTGGATCTTGTCGCGAACCTCGGGCGTGTCGGGATAATTGCCGGCCAGCATTGCCAGCTTGACGCGGGCGTTGAGGTCTCCCTCGGAGATCGCTTCGTCATTGACGACCGCGACGATCGTCTCCTCAGGCTCAGCCGCGAATGTCGGTACCGGCGGCGCAATCAGAGCGAAAGAGGCGAGCGCCGTGCAAATCGCGGTACGAAGCAATATCGGTCGAAGGTCGGTCATGGCACTCGGTTCTCACAAAAACGCGCAAGAGCGCGTCAGCCGTCTTCCAGGTACAGCAATGCGCCGACGCCGCCAAGAAGACTCAGGCCTGCCGGCGTCCATGCTGCCAGCGCAATCGGAATCGTTTCGGATTCGCCAAGCGCCCTCACGACATTGCCAAGGAAAAATAGCGCAAATGCGGCAATGATGCCGGTGGCGATAACAAAAAGCGTTCCGCCGCGCCGCGTCTGGCGCAGACCGGCCGCGGCTGCGATCAGAACCAGCCCGGCATAGAGGAACGGGTCGGCCAGCAGGCCCATATATTGAAGCCGCAAGCGGACCGCCGAGATGCCCGTCGTCTCCATCGTGCGGATATAGTGCAAGATCGTCCAGAAGGAGTGACTCTTCGGCGATGCGAATATCTCCTGGATCTTACCTGGCGTCATGTCGGTCGAGATCGACATGGTGGGAACGGGGGTCGGCGGTTCGTCCGGATGATCGGGACGATTGAACTTGCCGTCGTTCACGACCCACTTGTCGCCGACCAAAGCGGCGTCGGACGCGTCCAGTCGGCCGGTCAGATCGTCATTGTTCGTCAGGAAATAAATCGAGACGTCCTTGAGTTTCCAGGTTGTGGAGTCGACGTTTCGCGCGTGAATGATGGTGTAGGAATCGCGCGCGCTCTGGCGCAGCCACAAGCCGCCAGCCGACAGGTCGATCGTGCTGGTCTTGCCGCGCAGAAGGGTGTTGTCCATCTGTTCGAAGCGCGCGCTGAACGCCGAACCGATCGGATTGATGACCGCCACTTTGACGACGCCGATCGTCGCCGCGACCAGAACCGCCGGCAAAAGGAATTCCCAGGCCGAAACGCCCACGGCGCGCAGCACGACCAGTTCGCTCGTGCGTGTCAGCCGCCAAAATGTGAACAGCGCACCGAACAGCACCGCGAATTGGAACAGCTGCTGTCCGACATCGGGAAGCTGGAAGAACGACATCTTCGCGATCTGGCCGAACGTGACCTCGGGGTGGCTCGCGGCGCGCCGAATCAATTCCAGGGTGTCGACCAGATAGATCACCATCAGCAGCACGCCGATGAAGATCAGGAAGCTCGTGAAGAATTGCTTGCTGAGATACTTCAGCAGGGTCAGCGATGCGCTCATGCCGTCTGCCAGAAGACGGCCCACGGGGGCAGGTTGCGCGCCAGCCAAAGCCTCCAGGGCTGGAAACCGTCATTGGCGCGCGAGAACAGAACCATGATGGCGACGCTGGGTGCGATTGCCGCAAAATAGAGCAGGGGGATCGCGCCCCAATAGTTGCGCGCGAGGTTGGCCAAGCCGATGGACGACCCCTGGATCAGGAGGACTGCGACCGCGGACCAGATGATCCGCCGCGACTGTCCTCGGCGATCGAAGTGCCCGCCCAGCAGCGTAAAGAGCGCGACCATCGTCAGCGCGATCGCAAAGAAGGGGCTGCCGATACGGCTGTGCAGTTCGGCCCGGAATGCGCTCTCGAAACCGATATCGTCGGGATCGCGCGCGCCGGCAAACAGTTCGGGCAGAGTGCGTTCACTGGGTTCCTTCCAGCGCGCGGTCAACGCTTCCTGGACTTGCTGAAGGTCGATCGTGCTGCGCTCGGCCTCGGTGGTTCGGGTCCGGCCCGTGACCGGGTCCACCTCCTGACGGCTGATGCCGTAGACAACGATTTCCGGCCCGCGTTCACCTTCGACCACGACGCCTCGCTTGGCCACGGTCGTGGTCGGCCGGCCGTTGGACTGCTCCTGATAGATCAATATGCCCGACAGATCCCCGTTGGGTTCGCGATCGCGCACATAGATCGTCATCTTGTCGCCGATCGGATTGAACACGCCGGCATTGAGCGGCGCGCCCGCGAACTGGGTTCGCGTGACGTCCTGCAACGTCTTCAGCCGCTCGTTGGCCAGCGGCGCGATGAACGCGTTCAGCAGGAAGACCGAAACGGCGACGATGCCGCCGAGCGCCAGCGCCGGTGCGGCAAGCCGCCATTGGCTGAGCCCCAGCGCACGCAGGACGATCAGCTCGCTCTCCACCGTCAGCTTGTTGTAGACGAAGATAATCACCACGACGCAGATGATCGGCAGCACGACCGCAACGATCGGCGGCATCGCCAAAAGCACGAGATAGAGGAACAGGCCGAGCGGCGCGCCGCCGTTGATCGCCAGCTCGAAGAATTTCAGCGACTCGATCAGCCACACCACCAGGCTCACCATTACCGTCGCGATTGCCGTCGAAACGGCCAGATTGCGAAAGAGATAACGGGATACGAGGCTCGGATTCATGCGACCGGCGGGGATTGGGATGGCTTGCAGTTTAGCGTTCAAACAGCGGCTTTGACAAATTTTCGCCGATAGCGTTCTGTCCGGTCCAGTATTCCACGGCGAATCCAAGTCCCGCCGGTTTTATCCGCTTGATTATATGAGGTGGTGCGATGGAGATCGGCTTCGTCAAACCTGCGCTGCCCGGCAGCGGCACGATCGTTCTGGCCGTTTTTGAGGAGCGTGGCCTTGGCCCTCTAGGCCAGACGGCCGACAAGGCGGCCGGAGGGCAGTTGTCGCGTGCAATCGCGTCGTCGGCTTTTACCGGAAAGGCCGACGAAACCCTGGCGATTCATGCGCCCGCCTGGTTCGACCGGGTCTTGCTTGTCGGGTTCGGCAAGGCGGACAAGATCAAACCCGCCACGATCGAAAACGCCGGGGGAACGATCTACGCGCAGTTGAACGCGCTTAAGGCGACATCGGCGACGGTGATCGTGGATGTGTTCGACGATATGCCAGCCGGCCTCAATCTTGGGGCCGATCTTGCCCTTGGCATGCAGCTTCGCTCCTATCGCTTCGATAAGTACCGCACAGTCGAAAAGCCTGGCCAGAAAGCCACCTTGGCCGAGGTTTCGATCGCCACGCCGCATCCTAATGCGGCGCGGACCGGGTTCGGGCGCGGCAAGGCCGTTGCGGACGCCGTGTTCCTGACCCGCGACCTGGTGTCGGAGCCGGCCAACATCCTTTACCCGGAAAGCTTCGCCGAGCGTGCCCGTGAGCGTCTGAGTGGACTCGGCGTTACGGTCGAGATCCTGGGCGAATCGAAGCTGGCGAAACTGGGTATGGGCGCGCTGCTCGGCGTCGGCCAGGGCAGCGAGCGCGAGACCCAGCTGGTCGTCATGAACTATCAGGGCGCGCCCAAGGCCAAGAACAAGAAGCCGGTGGCCTTCGTCGGCAAGGGTGTCACATTCGATACCGGCGGCATCTCGCTGAAGCCCGGCCCTGGCATGGAAGACATGAAGTGGGACATGGCCGGCGCCGGTGCGGTGACCGGCCTGATCGCCAGCCTGGCCGGCCGGAAAGCCAAGGTGAACGCGGTCGGCGTCGTCGCGCTGGTCGAGAATATGCCCGACGGCAAGGCGCAGCGGCCTGGCGACATCGTGAAGTCGATGTCGGGCCAGACGATCGAGGTGCTGAACACCGATGCCGAAGGGCGCCTCGCGCTTGCCGATGCGCTTTGGTATACGATCGACCGCTTCAAACCGCAGGCGGTGGTCGACCTGGCCACCCTGACAGGCGCCATCATCATCGCGCTGGGCAGCGAATATGCCGGACTTTTCTCCAACGACGACACGCTGGCCGCGCAGTTGCTGGCCGCCGGCGTCGAATCGGGCGAGAAGCTGTGGCGCCTGCCGCTCGACGATGCCTACGACAAGCAGATCGATACCGATGCCGCCGATATGAAGAACATCTCGGACGGGAGGGGCGCCGGCAGCGCCATCGGCGCCGTGTTCCTCAAGCGTTTCGTCAAGGACACCCGCTGGGCGCACCTGGATATCGCGGGCGTTGCATGGTCGAAGAAGGACAAGGCGACCGTGCCAAAGGGCGCCACGGCCTTCGGCGTGCGCCTGCTGGACCGCTTCGTCGCGGACAATTTCGAGCGTTGAGCACCGGCCGCGGATGACCGATATCCGCTTCTATCATTTGCAGCGGCAGCGCCTGGAAGATGCGTTGCCGGCGCTTCTGGAAAAGGCGCGCGAGCGCGGGCACCGCATTGTCGTTCAGGCGGGAAGCCCCGAGCGTGTGAAAATGCTTGATGCGCATCTGTGGACCTATCGCCCGGAAAGCTTCCTGGCGCATGCCGCCGGGCCGGCCTCAAGCGCGCCGGAGCAGCCGATCTGGCTGACAGCCGAGGAGGAGCGCCCGAACGCGGCCGACATGCTGGTGCTGGTCGACGGCGCAGCCGCCGACCCCACGGACTATGCGCTCTGCTGTGAGATGTTCGACGGGCAGGACGAAGATGCGGTTGCTGCGGCGCGCATGCGCTGGACGGCCCACAAGGCGGCCGGTCACGCACTGACCTATTGGCAGCAGACCGAGCGCGGCGGGTGGGAAAAGCGCGCCGGCTGATCGGCTGCTGCCGAGACGGAAACGGCGGAGATATCCCCTCCGCCGCTCCTGAGGTCCTTATGCGAGCAACAATTCCGCGATCTGCACGGCGTTCAGTGCGGCACCCTTCAGCAACTGGTCGCCGGCGACGAACATCGCGATCGAACGGCCGCTCGGGTCGCTGAGGTCCTGGCGAATGCGGCCGACCAGGATGTCGTCCTGTCCCTGGGCGTCGATCGGCATCGGGAAATAATTCTTCTCCGGATTGTCGACCAGCCGGACACCAGGGGCCGTCGCCAGGATGCGGCGAACGTCGCCGGGCGCCATCGGGTGCGTGAACTCTGCGGTGATCGCCACACTGTGCGCGCGCAGGACGGGAACGCGCACGCAGGTCGCGGAAACCGGCAGGTTGGGCTCGCCGAAGATCTTGCGCGTCTCGGCGATCACCTTCGATTCCTCGCCGTTATAGCCGGTCTCCGGATCGATCGCCGTGTTATGGCTGAACAGGTTGAAGGCATAAGGGTGGGGCAGGACCTTCGGGGTGTAGTCCTTGCCGGCAAGATGCGCCTCGGTCGATACGCGAAGCTCTTCCATCGCCGCCGCCCCGGCACCCGAAGCCGCCTGATAGGTGGAGACGATCAGCCGGCGCAGCGGATTGATCTTGTGCAGCGGCCACAGCGGCGTGATCGAGATGATCGCGGCGCAGTTCGGGTTGGCGATGATGCCGGGATGGCCGTCGACGGCCGATGCGTTGATTTCCGGGACCACCAGCGGGATCGACGGGTCCATGCGGAATGCGGAGGAGTTGTCGACGACGACCGCGCCCTGCGCCACGGCGAGCGGGCCATAATGCTTGGAAATGCCGCTGCTGGCGGAGAACAGGGCGAGGTCGATGTCGCGGAAAGTCTCTTCGTTCAGCTCTTCGACCAGGATGTCCTTGCCGCGAAAAGGCAGGGGCTTGCCGGCGGAGCGGCCCGAAGCGAACAGTCTGAGCGACGTCAGCGGGAAATTGCGCTGCTCCAGGCAGCGGATCATCTCGATCCCGACCGCGCCGGTTGCGCCCACGATCGCGACGCGGGGGTTGCTCAGGGATTGTCTACCGTTACTCATCGATCCACTCCGTTTTCATGCCGGCGGGCTGGAAGGGGCAG
>DATJHU010000127.1:0-46231 GCA_035493715.1 Alphaproteobacteria bacterium
CATGGCAGATGCCTCGCACGTATTTGAGCTGATCAAGGAGCATGACGTTAAGTACGTCGATTTGCGTTTTACGGACCCACGGGGGAAGCTTCAGCATGTTTCGCAGCATGTGTCGACGATAGACCAGGACGTTTTTGACCATGGTCTTCAGTTCGACGGCTCTTCGATTGCGGGCTGGAAGGCGATCAACGAGTCGGACATGACCTTGATCCCGGATGCTTCGACGGCGGTGATGGACCCGTTTGCGGCGCAGCCGACCCTGAACATTCTGTGCGACATCTACGAGCCGTCGACCGGGCAGCCTTACAATCGCGATCCGCGGGGCATAGCCAAGGCTGCTGAGGCCTATGCGCTGTCGGTGGGCATCGCCGACACGATCTATTTCGGTCCTGAGGCCGAGTTCTTCGTGTTCGACGACGTGCGGTTCTCCGTCGGCATGCACGGCGCATCGTACTTCGTGGACTCCATCGAGAGCCCGGGCAACACCGACAAGCATTACGACGAGGGCAATCTTGGCCACCGCCCGGGGGTGAAGGGCGGCTATTTTCCGGTGGCGCCGATCGACAGCGCGCAGGACCTGCGCTCGGAGATGGTGACGGTGCTGGCGGAGATGGGCGTGGATGTGGAGAAGCACCACCACGAGGTGGCGCCGGCGCAGCATGAGTTGGGGATCAAGTTCTCCACGATGGTGAAGTGCGCGGACGCGATGCAGTACTACAAGTACGTGGTGCACAACGTTGCGGCGGCCTACGGCAAGTCGGCGACCTTCATGCCCAAGCCGGTGTTCGGCGACAACGGTTCGGGCATGCACTGCCACCAGTCGCTGTGGAAGGACGGCAAGCCGCTGTTCGCCGGCAACCTGTATGCCGACCTGAGCGAGACCTGCCTGTTCTAAATCGGCGGCATCATCAAGCATGCCAAGGCGCTGAACGCGCTGACCAACCCGACGACCAACAGCTACAAGCGTCTGGTTCCGGGCTACGAGGCGCCGGTGCTGCTCGCCTACTCGGCCAGGAACCGTTCGGCGTCGTGCCGCATCCCGTATGTGAACAGCCCGAAGGGCAAGCGGGTCGAGGTCCGGTTCCCGGATCCGGCGGCGAACCCGTACCTGGCGTTCTCGGCGATGCTGATGGCGGGTCTGGACGGGATCCAGAACAAGATCCATCCGGGCGAGGCGATGGACAAGAACCTGTACGACCTTCCGCCCGAAGAGCTGGCGCAGGTGCCGACCGTGTGCGGGTCGCTCAGGGAAGCGGTGAACGCCCTGAAGGCGGACCACGAGTTCCTGATGAAGGGCGACGTGTTCTCCAAGGACATGATCGAAGCCTATATCGAACTCAGGATGGAAGAGGTCATGGCCTTCGAGACCGCACCCCACCCCATCGAGTTCAAGATGTACTACTCCGTCTGACAATCCCTCCAAGACACATCCAAAAGGGCGGCCGTAACAGGCCGCCCTTTTTTTATTTTCAATCCTACAAACTACGGCCGTCGGAAGAGATTTTACTAAACTTATGAAAATCTTCGGGTTAGTCTCCGCGCCCAAGATCGCCGCCTTATCGGACCATGACAGATCAGGACCTCCCGGCCTCGCAACACGCGGAGCGGATTAAAGTCGAGTCGATCCGGCTCTGGCTGAAATCCCCCACGGTGATGCTCGCCTCGGCTCTGTTCTACGCGATCGGGCTGATCGTCCTGTCGCGCTCCCTCGACCGGCGGATGCTCGTCGTCTGGTCGCTCACCGGCCTCGTCTGGAGCGCGTTGCGTTTTCTCCTCTGGCGCGCTTATTCCTCGCGCCCGCGCCTGGATGCGGAAGTCATCGTCTGGGGCCGCATCTCGGTCGCTATGCTGGGCGGGACCGCCCTGCTCAATGCTTTCATGTGCACCCAGTTCTACGTGCCGACGGATATCGAGGACCAGATATTCATCGCCATGGCAATTTCCGGTCTGGCCGGCGGCGCGGCGGCGACCTATGGCGCCTATTTGCCGGCGGTAGCGATCTTCGACATACCGATCCTGCTGACCTTCGCCGGAACGCTCTTCGTCCACGATACCTCCCGCTCCGTGACTCTCGGCGTGATGGCGATCATCTATCTCGTGTTGCTGCTGATCAGCGCCCGGCTGCTGCACGGATGGGTCGCCAACGTGTTCACCCTGCGCATCCGCAATGAAGAGCTGACCGCCCAGATCATCGAGGCCAAGGATGCGGCCGAAGCGGCCAACGAGGCGAAATCGGTCTTCATGGCCAATATGAGCCACGAGTTGAGGACCCCGCTGAACGCCATCATCGGCTTTGCCGAAATGCTCGAGAAAGAGGTGCTGGGCCCCCTCGGCAACCGCCGCTATGTCGAATATGCGCGCGACGTGCATGCCAGCGGCCAGCATTTGCTGTCGATCATCAACACGATCCTCGATCTGGCGAAGACGCGCGCCTCCCGTCTTGAGCTTGTTCACGAACATGTCGACGTGGCCGAGCTGCTGCGCGAGTGTTACTCGGTCATGCGGGTGCAGGCGCTTCAGGCCGACTTGTCCCTGAAGACCGAACTGCCCGCCGGCCCGCTGCATGCTTACGTCGATCCGACGCGCATCAAACAGGTCGTCTACAATCTGCTGTCGAACGCCATCAAGTTCACCGATCGTGGTGGCGAGGTGGTTCTCGCCGGCGGTCCCATCGGCAACGAGGGCTGGCTGGAGTTTCGCGTGACGGACAACGGAATCGGGATGGACGCAGCAGAAATCGACCTCGCGCTCCAACCTTTCATGCAGGTCCGTCAGGCCGGACGCAATGCGAACCCGGGAACGGGACTCGGCCTGCCCTTCGCCAAGACGATCGTTGAGCTCCATGGCGGCGCGCTCACTGTTTTAAGCGCCAAGGGACACGGCACGACGATCCATGTGAGATTGCCGACTGAATCGCCGACCTACTAGGTCTTGTAAAACTTCCGTCACAAAGCGGTACTGCTTGCGTCCAGCCCCGCGCCCGGCGATAATTCGCGGATGAGCGACCTGTTCCAATCGACCGCCCGCCAAGCCAAGCCGGCGGGGGATTCCTATTCCGCGCACGACATCGAGGTGCTTGAAGGCCTTGAGCCGGTCCGCCGCCGCCCGGGCATGTATATCGGCGGCACCGACGAGCGCGCGCTGCACCATCTGGTCGCCGAGCTTCTGGACAACGGCATGGACGAGGCGGTCGCCGGCCATGCCAGCAGGATCGAGCTTGAGCTGGCCGCCGACGGCACCGTGTCGGTGCGCGACAACGGGCGTGGCATTCCGGTCGACGAGCATCCGAAATACCCCGGCAAGTCGGCGCTGGAGGTGATCATGACCACGCTCCATTCCGGCGGCAAATTCTCCGGCAAGGCATACGAGACCTCCGGCGGCCTGCACGGCGTCGGCATCTCGGTGGTCAATGCCCTCTCCGACCGGATGGTCGTTGAGGTCGCGCTCGACCGGCAATTGTTCCGCCAACGCTATTCGCGCGGCGTCCCGCAGGAAAAGCTGCAGACGCTGGGTTCGATCCAGAACCGGCGCGGCACTGCCGTCAGTTTCCATCCCGACCCCGAAATCTTCGGCGCCGACGCGCATATGAGCCCGGCCCGGCTCTATCGCATGGCACGTTCCAAGGCCTATCTGCAGCGTGGCGTGGAGATTCGCTGGATCTGCGATCCGGTGCTGCTGCCGGCCGACGGCAAGGTGCCGGCCGAGGAAACCTTCAAATTCCCCAACGGGCTGATCGATTTCCTCGACAGCGAGCTGGATGGCCGCCCGTGCCTGACACCGGTCCCCTTCACCGGCCTGGTCGATCTGCCCGGCAACCAGGGCAAGGTCGAATGGGCGGTCGCCTGGCCGGATGACGAGGAGGGGCTCGTCCATTCCTATTGCAACACAATCCCGACCTTCCAGGGCGGCACGCACGAGCAGGGCCTGCGCTCCGCGCTCACCCGTGGTCTCAAAGCCTATGGCGAGCTGATCGCCAACAAACGCGCGGCGCAGCTGACGGCCGACGACGTGATGGCCGGCATTGCCGCCCTGCTCTCCATATTCATCCGCGAACCGCAATTCCAGGGACAGACCAAGGAACGGCTGGCCTCGGCGGAGGCGACCCGCCTGGTCGAGCAGGCGATGAAGGACCATTTCGACCATTGGCTGACCGGCAACCCGGCCGCCAGCAAGTCCCTGCTCGACCGGCTGATCGACAAGGCGGAAGACCGGCTGCGAAAAAAAGACAGCAAGGACATGTTGCGCAAGAGCGCGACACGCAAGCTGCGCCTGCCCGGCAAATTGGCCGACTGCACCAGCTCGACGCCGGAGGGGACCGAGATCTTCATCGTCGAGGGCGATTCGGCCGGCGGGTCGGCCAAGCAGGCCCGCAACCGCGACACCCAGGCGATCCTGCCGCTCCGCGGCAAGATCCTGAACGTCGCCAGCGCCAGCCTCGACAAGATGCGCGGCAATCAGGAAATCCAAGACCTGATCCTGGCGCTGGGCGGCGGCAGCGGCCGGGACTTCTCGTGCGAGAAGATGCGCTATGAGCGGGTCATCATCATGACCGACGCCGATGTCGACGGCGCGCATATCGCCTCGCTGCTGATCACCTTCTTCTATCGTGAGATGCTGCCGATGCTGCGCGACGGCAGGCTGTTCCTGGCGATGCCCCCCCTCTATCGCATCGTCCAGGGCAACAACGCGATCTATGCCCGCGACGATGCCGACAAGGAGCGTATCCTGAAGGAGGCCGAGGGCAAGCGCGGCAAGATCGAGATCAGCCGGTTCAAGGGGCTTGGCGAGATGCCTGCCGCGCAATTGCGCGATACCACGATGGACCCGAAGAAGCGTACGTTGATCCGCGTCGAGTTGGCCGTGGATGAGGATGGGCTCAGCGACACCGCGAACTTGGTGGATCGCCTGATGGGCCGAAACGCCGAGCCGCGTTTCCGCTTTATCCAGGAAAACGCACGCTTCATCCGCGACCTGGATATCGACGTCTAGTCAAACCGGATTTGGGGTATTGCCCGATGCTTCCACGTGCAGTGAAAGCCGTGGTCTTCGATATGGACGGGCTGCTGATCGACAGTGAGAACGCCTATCGCGACGCGATGATCCATGTCGCCCGCGAACAATACGGGCGCGAACTGCCGGTTTCGGTCTTTCTCAGCATGGTGGGCCTGTCAGCCCCGGCATGGCAGCGCGTCGCCATCGACCATTTCGGCGAGGATTTCCCGATCGACACCTACAACGCGGCCGTCTGGGCCTATGCCCACGAGAAGCACGCAAACGGCGTGGCGTTGAAACCCGGCGTCCTGGAATTGTTGGATCATCTGGACATCAACCGGATGCCACGCGCGGTCGCCACCTCGTCCGGTCATCCGGCGGTCAAGCATCAGCTTGGCGGCAACAAGATCTACGACCGCTTCCACACGATCGTCGCCGCCGGTGACTATGCCAAAGGCAAACCCGCGCCCGACCCATTCCTGACCGCCGCGGCGCGGATGGGCGTGGACCCCAGGGATTGCCTTGCACTGGAGGATTCGCACAACGGCGTCCGCGCCGCGCATGCCGCCGGCATGATGACGGTGATGGTGCCCGACCTGCTGCACGCGACCGACGAGATGCACGAGCGCTGTATCAAGATCGCGCCGGATCTGCACCATGTCCGCGAGATGCTGCTCAGTTCAGCCAGTCCCGCATCGCTCGGTTGACCGTCTCGGCCTGCTCCAACGGAGCCAGGTGACCGCAATTCTCCAGGATCATCAGGCGCGCGCCGGGAATGCCGGCCGCTATTTCCTCCTGCAGCGCCGGAACCGTTACCCGATCCTCACGGCCGCCAATGACAAGCGTCGGGCATGCGATCGACGGCAGCAGGCCACGATAGTCCGCCCGGCCGATTGCCGCCGCCTGCTGGCGTTCAAAAGCGACCCGCCCTACCCGCTCGGTCATCGCCAATACGATCTCGGCCAGTTCCGGGATGGCGGCGTTGGCGGGCGCCAAGATGCTGGGCAGGAAATGCGGGGTCACGCCCTTGAACGTACCGATCCGCGCGGAAGCGACACGCTGCTGGCGCCGCGCCGCCTGATGCGCCTCGTCGGCCCGCGACGAGGTGTTCATGAGCCCGAGATGGGTCACCCGATCGGGCGCACCACGCATGATCTCGAAGGCGACATAGCCGCCGAGCGACAGGCCGCAGACAGCGAAGTGCGGTGGCGCGCCGGCGAGCACCCGCGCCGCCATCGCCTCGACGCTGTCATCCAGCGTGAGGTCTGCGACGGTAATGTCGGCGACGTCGGCGAGGGCCTCCAATTGCGGGCGCCACAGCGCCGCGTCGCAAAGCTGGCCCGGCAGCAGGACGAGACTCGGATGATCGGCCATCGGCGTTGGTTACCCTCCGAAACGTCCTTCCAACAAGAAATTTAGTGATTTCTGTCGATTTTATGCCGCACACTTCCCGAATATCGTGCCTGCCCTGCGCTTATGCGGCATTGTCATTTGACTTCGCGCGGCCTTTCACCAATTGTCCGCCCGTCGCTGCGGCTGGGATTGGCCAGGACGCAGTGCGACCCCGCATGTGCGGACAAGGAGCTATGCGTCCCTGATGTTGTTTTCGGAACTGGGGTTACATCCCGAGACGCTGCGTGCGCTTGAGGAGGCCGGGTATCAAACGCCGACCCCCATCCAGGAAAAAGCCATTCCTCATGTGCTTGCCGGCCGCGATGTGCTGGGCGTAGCACAGACCGGAACCGGCAAGACCGCAAGTTTCACGCTGCCCATGATCAATTCGCTTGCGGCCGGCCGGGCGAAGGCGCGCATGCCGCGCTCGCTCATCCTTGAGCCGACGCGCGAACTCGCCGCCCAGGTCGAGCAGGCCTTCGAGGTTTATGGCAAATATCACAAACTGACCACGGCGCTGCTGATCGGCGGTGAGTCGATGTCGGACCAGACCAAGAAGCTGGATCGCGGCGTCGATGTACTGATCGCGACGCCGGGTCGGCTGCTGGACCAGATCGAACGCGGCAACGTCCTGCCGACCGACATCCGGTTCCTGATCATCGACGAATGCGACCGGATGCTCGACATGGGGTTCATCCCCGATATCGAGCGGATCGTCGCCAAGCTGCGCAAGACGCGGCAGACGCTGATGTTCTCGGCCACCTTGCCGCCGGAGATCAAGCGCCTGGCGGACCAGTTCCTGAACGACCCGGTCGAAGTCTCGGTCTCGCCGCCGGCATCCGCCGCAACCACCGTCACGCAGGCGATGGTGCGCGTTGCGCCGGCCGATAAACGCGCGGCTCTACGATCGCTGCTGAATTCCGAAGACGTCAAGAACGCGCTGATCTTCTGCAATCGCAAGCGTGACGTCGCCATCGTCCACAAATCCCTGGTCTCTCACGGTTTCGATGCCGGCGCGCTGCATGGCGACATGGCGCAGTCGGCGCGGACCGAGACGCTGGCCAAGTTCAAGGCCGACGAACTCCGCCTGATGGTGTGCAGCGATGTTGCCGCGCGCGGCCTCGACATCAAAGGTCTCAGCCACGTCTTCAATTTCGACGTACCGATGCATTCGGAGGATTACGTCCACCGCATCGGCCGTACCGGCCGCGCCGGTCTGTCAGGCCGCGCCTTCATGCTGGTGACCCGCGAGGACGCAAAATATCTCGCGGCGATCGAAAAGCTGATCGGCACGAAAATTCCTGAAGTCACATTGGATGGCTTCGGCGGCGCCGATGCCACGCCTGAAGTTGAAACATCCGAGTCGAGCCGCCCGAAGCGGCGTCCGCGCAAGGAAAGCGGCAGCGCCGAGGCGCGCCCGCGGGAATCGGCGCCACGTGCGCCCCGCACGCGCACAGCCGGCCCACGCAATGAGAGCCCGCGCCCCGCGGTTACGCAGGACGGGAACCCGCGCGAGCCGCGGGAAGATCGCCGCGAGCGGTCGCCGCGCGGCCGTTCCGACGATCGCCGGCCGCGCTATGACGACGATGACGACGACAACGTCGTGGGCTTCGGCAACGATATTCCAGCCTTTCTGCAGGCTGCGCCGCGCCAACGGCGGGGTTGAGGAATTTCCCACTCCGCCGGCGGCAGTTCGCCGACCGCAGGCATAATCCTCCGCGCGCCGTTGAACCATTGACTTGGTTTGCCATTCGCGGGACAGGTTTGCCGACGCCCAGGTTCGCCCTCAACTGATCTGGTTCATGCTGCAAACCGCCCACCGCTCATCCCGTCTGGCATATTTCGGCGTCACGACCGCGGTGGCGCTGCTCATGTCGACGACAGCGCTGGGGCAGAATAGGACGCCCTTTACCAACACCACCGTGAAGCCGACGGATGTCGTCGAAGACAAGGGTGACCAGAATGTCGTGCTGACCGCCGATTCGGTCACCAAGGACGACATCAACAACACCGTTTCCGCCAAGGGCCATGTCGAGTTCGTGCGGGGCGCCAGCATGCTGCTGGCGGAACATGTCACCTGGAACGAGAATACCGACATTGTCGTCGCCACCGGCGACGTGAAGCTGGTCGACGACCAGGGCAACATCATGTTCGGCGACTATCTGGAGATCACCGACGATATGCGTCAGGCGTTCATCCAGAACGTCTCGGCCTTGCTGGCGGATAATTCGCGCCTTGTCGGAAAGCAGGCCAACAAGGACGCCAACATCACGACCATCGATCGCGGCGTCTATTCGCCGTGCGAGCTGTGCAAGGAGGATCCGACCAAGCCGCCGACCTGGCAGATCAAGGCGGTCAAGATCATCCACGACAAGGATGAGAAGCGAATCTATTACCACGACGCGACGTTCGAGGTCGACGGCATCCCCGTGGCGTGGACGCCCTATTACTCGACCTACGATCCAACCGTGAAGCGCGCCTCCGGTTTCCTGGAGACCCTGCCCGGCTATCGCAGCCAGCTCGGCGGGTTCATCCGGACCTCCTATTACTGGGATATCGCGCCGGACATCGATGCGGTGCTGGAGGGCGGGTATTTTACCCACCAGGGCCCGCTGATAGGCGGTGAATATCGCGAGCGTTTCGCGGCCGGCCAGATTCAGTTGTCGGGCAGCATCACGGAATCCGACATTCGGCAGAATCCAACGCCGCTAAACCAGGATGAAAAGACCGTTCGCGGTCACATCTTCGGCAGCGGTGATTTCGACCTGGACGACCATTGGCGTGCCGGCTTCGAATTCGCGCGGTCCCTCGATGATCTCTATGTCCTGAAATACCAGTATTCGTCGCTCCAGATCCTGCCGACGCATTTCTATGCCGAAGGGTTCTACGACCGCGACTACATCAATCTCAGTGCCTACTCCTATCAGGACCTGCGGGCCGGCATCACCGAGAAGCAGCCTTATGTGCTGCCGGACCTTACCTATTCCTTCTTCGGCGATCCCGGCGAGTTCCTGGGTGGCCGCTGGGCCGACAGCGGCGGCGTGCTGGCCATCCAGCGCTATCCGGGCGAGTCGGTTCAGCGCCTGGCGAACAACTTCTCCTGGCAGCGCAAGCTGATGAGCGACCTCGGTATCGTCACCGTGCTAAACGCGTCGGTGGAGACCGACTATTACTGGACGCAGAATGCCGCGCCCGATCCGGTGACCCAACAGATTACCGCCAAGTCCTCCGTCGGACGCTTCTTCCCGCAGGCCTATGCCGTGGTCAGCTATCCGTTCGTGCGGCCCATGAGCTACGCCGACCTGGTGATCGAGCCCATCGTCTCGGCCGTGGTGGCGCCGCACACGAGCAACCAATCGATTCCGAACGAGGACAGCCAGGACGTCCAGCTGGACTGGTCGAACCTGTTTGCAGCCAATCGCTATCCCGGCATCGACCGCATCGACGACGGGTCGCGCGTCACCTACGGCGTCAAGACCAGCCTCAACAATATCGGGATCGGATCGACCAGCCTGTTCCTTGGCGAAAGCTACCGCATCTCGGGCAGCTCGATCTTCCCGCCCAATTCGGGTTTGCAGACCCGCTTCTCCGATTATGTCGGCGAATTCGAGGTCAACCCTGGGAGGTATGTCGATATCGACTACCGCTTCGAATGGTCGAACGACCTCAACCACAACCGGCTGCAGGAAGTCAACTTCCGCGTCGGGCCGGACGATTACGGCATTTTCGGCACCTATATCTTCGCCAACGAGGTCGACCTGCCGAACTTCGCGGCCCCGGAGCGTAACGAACTCAGCCTCGCGGCCTATGTCAAATTCGCCGACCATTGGCAGGTCGCGGCCGCCGCAACGCAGGAGTTGACCCAGCCACGCCAGCTCCTGCGTTACTCTTTAAGCGCGGGCTATACGGACGATTGCGCGTCCTTCACGGTGAACCTCTATCACGACGCGACTTTGCTGATCGGCGGCACATCCGGCACCGCCATATCCTTTCAGTTCTCGCTCAAGAATCTTGGCATTTTCACCGGCCCCAGCATACATTAGCCGAAGAACAAAACCGGGCGCTCCCGCTCTGGGCCAATCATCGACAATCGTGGAAGGGGACATCATGCGCAGTCTGACACTCGGCTTGATTTCGGCGATGGCTTTGACCGCCGGAAGCGCGGCGGCGGCGGATGCCGGCAGCGCCTACCAGTTCGATTTCGTCTCGATCGACGGCAAGCCCATGCCGCTCAAGGAATTCAAGGGCAAGACCGTCCTGGTCGTAAACACCGCCTCGCAGTGCGGCTTCACCCCGCAATATTCCGCGCTTGAGAAGGTCTACCAGAAATACAAAGACAAGGGCTTTGTGGTCGTCGGTGTGCCTTCGAACGACTTCGGCGGCCAGGAACCGGGCACCAATGCCGAGATCAAGAAGTTCTGCACCGGGAACTATGACGTCGATTTCCCGCTGACCACCAAGTACGACGTGAAGGGCGACAGCGCCCATCCGTTCTACAAGTGGGCCGAACAGGTCGGCGGCCAGGCGGCCGTGCCGGCCTGGAACTTCCACAAGCTGCTGCTGGACGGCAACGGCAAGCTGATCGCCGAATTCCCGACCAAGACGAAACCCGACGCGCCCGACGTCACCCAGGCGATCGAAGCCTCGCTGAAGGCCAAGGGTTGATCGCGCGCGGGCGCGCAAATCGTAGGGCGGGTTAGCAGGGCGTAACCCGCCAGCCGGCTTTCGATATAGGAAGCTGTCGATCCCGGTTACGGCTTCTGCGCCGCCACGTAAGCGACGATCGCGACGAGGTCGTCGGGCGTCAGGTCCCTGACAACGCCCATCATCAGCGGCGTCCAGGCCCCCGCCCGGCTACCGTGCTGAATGTCATAGAGCTGACGCACGAGATAGCTGGGCGAACGGCCGGCCAGCCGGGGGACCGGGCCGAGGCCGCGCAAATCCGCGCCATGGCAGACGCCGCAGGGTGTCGTCTTGCCGCCGCCGCGGGTTACCAGCGCCTCTCCGGCCTTCAGGCTGCCCGGCGGCACGTAGGCGACGAAGCCCGAGCCTGAATCGCGAAGTTCGGTCGCGGTCAGGTTTTCCGGCGTCTCGACGATCCGATGGCCGATCGGCTCCGTGCCGCCACTTGCATCGGGCACCAGCATGTATCCCGCAACATGCGTCTTCGGCACAGTCGCGGTCTCGACCACGCGGACCCACGGCCTGGGATCAAGCGACGCGAAATAAGCCGCGGCTTCCGCGATCTGCGTGTCCGTCGCCGCCTTGGCAATGTTGACCATCAGTTTCGGCGGCACGAGGTCGGGTAACGAACTCTTGCGGCTGTCGCTCCGGAAGTCGGCGATCTGTTGGACGATATAAGCGATCGGCAAACCCGCCAAGCCTGCGTTCTCCGGTCGCCCCTGACCGTTCGGCAGATGGCAATAGCCGCAGGCGAGCACAGCCGGCTTGGCGCCGTGCATGACGATGTCGGGGGCCGCTGGGTGGTTGTCGGGATGCCAATCAGGGACGTTGAACGCGTCCTTCACCTGGGATTCCGTCAGCGCGACCGCACTGTTCGGCACATGCTTCGGCGCACCGTCATCGGGCGCCACGGCTTGTGCGCCCGGCGGGTTGGCCGCGAAGGCCCAGGACGGCGGCGCATCTTCCGCCGCGCATGCCTGCGAAATCAGGGCCGCCGCAGCGACAGCCAGGACCACCGCCGATTTCCGCATATGCTTTCCCCTCCCATGATTTTCCCGCGACGATAGCATTCCGGCAGGGCGGCAAAATAGTTTGCTGCGCCTTCGTTGCCACCGCATGATCGGCACATGCAGCAAGTTGATGCGATCTGGACCAATGCCCGGCTGGCGACGATGACGGGGGAGGACTACGGAGCCGTCCCCGACGGGCTGATCGCGGTCAGCGGCGACACGATCGTCTGGGCCGGACCGCGACGCGATGCACCGCCGCTCGAAGCCGCGAAACGGCATGATGCCAAAGGCCGTTGGATCACGCCCGGTCTGATCGACGCGCACACCCATCTGGTCTTCGGCGGCGACCGGGCAGAAGAATTCGCCTTGCGCCTCGACGGCGCGACCTATGAGGAGATCGCGCGCGCCGGGGGCGGCATCAAAGCGACGGTGGCGAAAACCCGCGCAGCCAGCGAGGACGCGCTCTATCGCGCCGCGCACGGCCGTTTGTCACAACTGATCGCCGAAGGCGTCACCACCGTCGAGATCAAGTCCGGCTACGGCCTGGAGACCGAGGCCGAATGCCGGATGCTGCGGGTCGCGCGGCGGCTAGGCCGCGATCTGCCGGTTACGATCAGGACCAGCTTCCTTGGCGCACATGCCTTGCCGCCTGAATATGCCGGGCGCAGCGGCGACTATATCGACCTGGTCGCCGGACCGATGCTCGATGCGGTGACAGCGGAGGGGCTCGCCGATGCGGTCGATGTCTTCGCCGAATCCATCGCCTTCAGTGCCGAGGAAGCGGCCCGGGTGTTCGAGGCGGCGCAACGCCATGGCCTGCCGGTCAAGCTGCACGCCGACCAGCTGTCCGACCAGGGCGGCGCGGCGCTGGCGGCGCGCTTCGGGGCCTTGTCGGCCGAACATCTGGAGCATTCCAGCGCGGCCGGCATCGCGGCGTTGGGCAAAGCCGGGACCGTGGCGATGCTGTTGCCGGGCGCCTATTATTTCCTGCGCGATAAGCAGGCACCGCCGATCGAGAAGATGCGCAGGCACAAGGTGCCGATGGCGATCGCCACCGACTGCAACCCGGGCTCGTCCCCCGCGGTGTCTCTGTTGCTGATGCTGAACATGGCCTGCACGCTGTTCCGCATGACGCCCGCCGAAGCGCTGGCCGGGGTCACACGGAACGCCGCCCGCGCGCTGGGGCTCGACGATCGGGGTGTGCTGGCATCCGGCAAGCGGGCGGATTTCGTGCTGTGGGATATCGCCCACCCGGCGGAGCTCAGCTATTGGATCGGCGCGAAGCCGGCCCATGTGATCGTTCAGGCCGGCCGCCCACGGGACGTCTGAAGGTGTCTGATATATTCCAATTCTCGCCCGGCACAACGCCGGTGCTGATCAGCATTCCGCATGCCGGGACGCGCATCCCGCCGGCCATCGCGGCGCGGATGACGCGGGAGGCCCTGGCCTTGCCCGACACAGACTGGCATGTCGAGAAGCTCTACGATTTTGCCGCCGAACTCGGCGCCGGGCTGATCGCCGCCGACTATTCGCGCTATGTCGTCGATCTCAACCGCGACCCGTCGGGTAAGCCGCTCTATCCCGGCGCGGACAACTCGGAATTCGTGCCATTGGCGACATTCGCGTTGCAGCCGATCTACAAGCCCGGCGAGGAACCCGACCACAGGGAAATCACCGACCGACGAACCGCCTATTGGCAGCCTTATCACGACCGGCTCACGGCCGAACTCTCGCGGTTAAAGGCGGAATTCGGCATTGCCGTGCTGTGGGACGGCCATTCGATCCTGTCGCATGTTCCACGCTTCTTCGAAGGCCGCCTGCCCGACCTCAATCTGGGCTCCGCAAAGGGCGCCAGCGCCTCGCCGGACCTTGTTGACCAGGCAATGGGCATTCTGGGCAAGGCGGAAGGGTTCTCGTCGATCCTGAACGGTCGCTTCACCGGCGGATACATCACACGGCATTACGGACGGCCGACCGAGAACATCCACGCGTTGCAACTGGAAATGGCGGAGGCTGCCTATCTCGACGAAAGCTGTCCGAGCGCCTACGACACTGCTCACGCAGCGAAGCTGAAAAACCTGCTTCGGCGAACTATCGAGGCGGTAACGACATGGGCCAAGGCACAATAAGCCCGGAACGCAACTTGCCGGCCTTGATCGAGACGATGTCACCCGCCATTCAGCCGGGAACCTATGTCTTTCTCTCCGTCGCCTCCGGCGAACCCGTACCGGGGGGTGTCACTCCGATCATGATGTTCCGCGAAGCCGAGGGGATGACCCTGATCGCACCGCAGGAAGAGGCAAGAGCCGCCGGCCTCGCCGGGTCATTCCCGTCGCGGATGATTACGCTGAACGTCGCCTCGGCGCTGGAGGCGGTCGGCTTCCTGGCCGCCGTGACGGCGCGGCTGGCTGCGGCCGGCATCGCCGTCAATCCGGTGTCGGCCTTCCACCACGACCATCTTTTCGTTCCCGAAAGTCGCGCGCACGAGGCGATGGCGATCTTGATGGGGATGGCCGCCGGCGAGGGCTAGAAACGGCTTTCGATGGATTCCGTGCGGATCCGGCTGGCGAGCACGATGTCAGCCGGCGGCTTGGCGTCATAGACAGCTCCGCCCTTGTCGACCCAGCCGTAAAGGATGCCCTCGACCGCCGGGAATGGCCGCCCCTCGAACGGCGTCACCGTGTCGAAGGTGATGCGCTGGATATTCGGCGATCCGGCCGCCAGTTCCTTGCCCCAGCGGATGACGCTTTCGAAGAACGCCGCCTTGGAAACGCCCGGCGCCGGGCGTAGCAGCAAAATCTCGCGAGTGCTCATGTTGCGTTCGACGATACGCGCCGGGCCGGCAACCAGCGTTTCCTCGGCCACCGCCGGCCCGATATTCGGCTGGTCGGTGAAGCGCAGCTCGTCTTCGCGCATGATGTCGCCGATCGGACCGGCCATCAGCCGGTAGATTTCCTCGACCTTGTCGACCCAGAATTCCGACAGGCAGTCGAAACCCACCGGATCGGGGTCGGATGCCACGACATGGTTGCGGACATATTTGTCGAACGGGAACTTGCTGATCGCCAGCGGCGCATGACGGTCCTCGTAATGGGTCCGGAAGCGCTCGCGTGTGATGTCCGGCTTCCGCGGCATCAGCCCAACGGTCTTCATCGTCTTTCCTCCCGATCGATTGTCGTTCTTTTGTAAGCCACTACCGCACCCGGCAGCGGTCATCAACGGCGTTCTGAAACAGTTGTTACTCGAGCCCCCTTCCGGCCACGCGCGATCTCTGAGAGATTGAGGATATTATAGCTTTTTGCGCGACACTCCGCGCTGACGAGGAATTGGATCGGAATGCTGAAACCAATCGTGGCGGCGACCGCCGCCGTCATAGCCGGACTGACCGCGGCATCGCCGGCGGCATACGCGCAATCAGGCTCGGACAGCGCGGCCCCCAGCGCACACCGAATGAATGTCGCAGCCTGGGTCTCCTCGGCGCAAAAGGTGGGCGATGCGGCAGATACAGGCACGGTTCATGTCGCCTTGTTCCTTGCCTTTAAAAACCAGAAGGCGCTCGAAAAACTGATCGAGGCGCAATACACGCCCGGCAACGCCGCCTACGGCGAATATCTCACTCCCGAGCAGTTCCGCGCCCGCTTCGCGCCGGACGCCGAGAAGGTCGCAAGGGTTCAGGACACGCTGAAGAAACTGGGTTTCATCATCGAATACACACCGAAGAGCGGTCTCTTCGTCCAGGCTGCAGGTAGCGTCGCACAGGTTAAATCGGCATTCGGGGTCAGCCAGGGACTCTATAGTTTCAACGGCAAAACGCTTCGCGCCAACGCTGAAACACCGCGCCTGCCGGCAAGAATTGCCGACATCGTCACCTATGTCGGCGGGCTCGACGAGTCCAATGCCCTGCTGAAGCCGGGCAGGATAAGCCTGCGGGGCGACAAGTCCGATATAGCTCCTCTCCGGCAAAGCGATGCCGCCACGTCATCGCCCAACGCGTTACCGCCAACTCCCGGCACGCCGGAATCACCCTTTTGCAGCACGTATTGGGGCGATCGCACCGCCACGCTGTCCACCGCGCCAAAGCCGTTTGCCAAGACATTGCCCTGGCTGATCTGCGGCTACACCCCGCAGCAGATCCGGCAGGCATACCGCGCCGACAAGGTGACGCAGACCGGCAAGGGCGTGCGCGTGGGTATCGTCGACACCTATGCCTCGCCCACCATCGTCCAGGAGACAAATCTCTATTCCAAAAATCACGGCTTGCCGCCGCTGACCTCCGCGAATTTCAAGCAGCGGGTACCTCCGGGCCTGTACACCGTGCCGAAGAGCGACCCTTGCGATCCGCAATCGTGGTATGGCGAGGAGACCCTGGACGTCCAGGCTGTCCACGCGATGGCGCCACAGGCCGATATCGTTTATGCGGGCAACACCTGTTCCGACCCGGGCAACACCGCGCTCTACAACCTCATCGACGACCACGCAGCCGACATTATCACCAACAGCTACGGCTTTGGCGGCGAAGCCCTGTCAGCGGGCGACATCCGTGCCGAGACACAATATTTCATGCAGGCCGCGGCTGAGGGGATCAGCATCGTGTTTTCGACCGGCGACGACGGCGACCTGATGGCGAGCAACAATATCGCTTCGGGAAGCTGGGAGTCGACCAGCCCATACGTGACCGCTGTGGGCGGAACCAGCTTGGCGCTGCTCAACAGCACGGGCAAGAAATCCGAATGGGGCTGGGGCACCTATCGTGCGTTGCTGACGGGCGCCAAGCTGGCTGCCGACGGCAAATCCATTGCAGACACAGGCACCAAGGCCTTCGACTTCTATTCCGGCGCCGGAGGCGGACCGAGCCTCTCGCTGTTGGCCCCCGACTATCAAAGCAACGTGCCGGCAGCCTTTTCGAGACACACGACGAGAGCAAACGGCCAAACTCAGACGTTTCCATCGGCGCATCGGGTCACGCCGGATATCGCCATGCTGGGGGACCCCTATACCGGCTTTCTTATCGGCGAAATCTACACGATCGCGGGCGACGCCGCGCTGGACAGCGGGTGCAAGAAACTCTCCGCCACGACGGAATATTGCGAAGGTGGAACCGGCGGGACCAGCCTGTCGTCGCCGCTGTTCGCCGGGGTCCTGGCGCTCGCCGACCAGGCGCGGTTCGCGAAGAAACTGCCGGCATTGGGATTGGTCAACACCGCGCTTTATAGTTTGAAGGTTGGCGCGCCGGGCACAGACACCGCTCCGATTATCGACACCCATATGCCATCCGGCCCCACAGCTTTGTTGCGCGGATATATCGGCGAACCGACGAAGATTCGCGTCGTGACGATCAACGCATCCGTCAACGGCGCCAAGACCGCCGTTACCGAAGGCGCGGACACGAGCTATCTGACCCAACCCGGCTACGACATGGTGACCGGGCTGGGGACTCCCAACGTTCCGGCCTTCATCAAAGCGTTGGCCAGATAGCGCCCTAAGATGACGGCGGCTTGTACCCGTCGCGGTCGATGACCGGCAGGTGGGTCCAGTTACCGTCCTCCATCCTGAGCCACGATCCGGCCGCCAGCGCGCCGCCGTCGACATGGATCGTCGTGCCGCTGACCCAACCCGACAATGCCTCGGACGCCAGGAACACCGCCGCCCCCGCGCTGTCCGATGGCTCGCCGAAGCGGCCGATGGGGAACCAGCGGGCGATCCAATCCTTGTTTTGCGGCGGCACGCGCGTCGTCGCCTTCACCTGCTCCGAATTCGTGGTCTCCGGCGCGATGGCGTTGACCCGGATGTTCTCCGGCCCCAGCTCAACCGCCAGGCTTTGTGTGAATCCGGTGATGCCGGCCTTGAAGGCGGCATAGATCGTGTGTTTGGGAATGCCGCGGAATGCCTCGATGGTCGAGACATTGACGATGCTGCCCCCGCCGGCCTTGCGCAGCAGCGGAATGGCGGCGCGCGTTACCACGAACATGTTGCGCAGATTGACGCGGTAGAGCGCATCCCACTGCGCCTCCGTCGTGTCGCCGAATGCGTCGCGCACCATCAGGAAGTCGCCGACATTGTTCACCAGCACGTCCAGCCGGCCGAACTCCGCGTCGATGGCGGCGATCGCCGAATTCACTTGGGCGATATCGTCGGCATTGCCGGTGAACACAAGCGCGTCGGGCCCCAGGCTCTCCTGGACCGCGGCGGCGCGCTTCGCGTCGATCTCGATGATCGCGATCTTCATGCCCAGCGCCGCGTAGCTCTCCGCGATGGATCGGCCGATGCCCGCGCCTCCGCCGGTGATCAAGGCCACCTTCCCCTGAAGCCCCACCTGCGCGATCTCGCGAGCGTCGAACATCTTTTCCCCCTGTGCTTCCGGTCGTGTTAAAGCACAAAAACACGGGGAGGAATCATGAAAGTCGCGAAAGTTGCGTTGGTCGGCACCGGGGTCATCGGTGCGAGCTGGGCCACCTTGTTTCTGGCCAAGGGTCTTGATGTGATCGCCACCGACCCGGCGCCGAACGCGGAGGCCTTGCTGCGCGAGACCATCGCGCGCCAATGGCCGGCGATGGAGACGCTGGGCCTGTCACAAGGCGCATCGCAGAACCGCGTGACCTTCAGCAGCTCTCTCGAAGAGACCGTCGCCGCCGCCGACTTCATCCAGGAAAGCGGACCCGAACGGCTGGAGATCAAACGCAATCTCTATGCCCGCATGGACGCTGCGGCGCGGCCCGAGGTCATCCTCGCCACCAGCTCGTCCGGCATCCTGATCAGCGAGGTGCAGACCGCCTGCAAGCGGCCTGAACGCGTGCTGGTCGGTCATCCCTTCAACCCACCGCACCTGATCCCACTGGTCGAGGTTGTCGGCGGCAAGCTGACCGGCCAGGCGGCCATCGACGATGCGATGGCGTTCTACAAGGCCATCGGCAAGCGCCCGATCCATATCCGCAAGGAGGTGAAGGGCCATGTCGCCAACCGCCTGCAGGCGGCTTTGTGGCGGGAAGCCTTCGCGCTGGTGCAGGACGGCGTGGCCTCGGTCGAGGATATCGACACCGCCATCGCCCATGGGCCGGGCCTGCGCTGGGCGCTGCTCGGACCCTTCCTGAACCTGCATCTGTCAGGGGGCGCCGGCGGCCTGCAACATGTGATGGACCATCTGGGCCCGCCGATCGAAAGCTGGTGGGCGGACATGCGCTCCGTAACGATCGACGACGACCTTAAGGCCAAGGTCGTGGCTGGCGGCGACGAAGAGCTGGCCGGCAGGTCGATGGCCGAGATCACCGCCGACCGCGACCGCGTGCTGCTGGCCCTGATGCGGATGAAGGCCGAAGCGGAGAAGCTGCCATGACCTTGCTGTCGCTCGACCATCTCACGATCTTCGACACCTCCCCCGCTCAGCTGATCGATATCGCCGCCGGGCTCGGTATCCCGCTGGTCAGCCTATGGACGCAACTGCCTCTCCAGGCCGACCTGCCGCTGGTGACCAAGGCCAACAAGGCCGAAACGCTGGCGCGGATGCGCGACACCGGCGTGAAGCTCGGCAACATGGAATGCTTCAACCTGACGCCCGAGGTGAAGCCCGAGGATTTTCGCCCCGCAATCGCGCTGGGCGCGGAACTGGGCGCGACCTCGCTGGTCGCGATCAATGCCTGGGACCCCGACCGGTCGCACGCGCTCGACAATTTCGCCGGCCTTTGCCGGATCGCCGCGGAATTCGGAATGAAGGTGAATGTCGAGTTCATCTCGATGGGCAAGGTGCGTACGCTGGAAGACGCGGTCGCCTTCATCACCGATTCCGGCGAGCCCAATGTCGGCATCACCGTCGATTTCCTGCATCTGGTCCGAACCGGTGGAACCGCCGCGGATCTCGGCAAGGTCGACCCCAAGCTGATCGGCTATGTCCAGATCTGCGACGGGCCGGCCGGGCTGGCGCGGGAGGAATGGAACGACGAAGGCTTCGAGCAACGGCAGGTTCCCGGCGAAGGCGAATTCCCGCTTGCTGCGCTGTTGGCTGCCGTGCCGGTGGGCGTGACGATCGGTGTGGAGGTGCCGCAACGTTCCCGGCGCGAGGCTGGCATCAGCGCCGCCGAGCGTGCCAGATTGGCGGTTGCGGGGACGCGGAACCTGCTGGCCAATTGAAATCCTAAGAACCCTTGTGTCTTGGAGTTCTGTCAGGATGTTGCTGACGCGGGACCGGTTTAGGGTTCAGGGGATTTCCTACATCCCCTCGCCCGGCAGGAAGCACCGGATCTTGGGCAGACCGTCGACGTGATAGTACCAGACCTCGGCATGGCCGAGCTTGTTCGGCCCCTTGATGACGGCCTCGGGGTCGACGGCCACCCATTTGCCCTCGACAAGCACGCGATAGCCATGTGCGTCGGTGTCCCAATCCACAGCGGCCGGCTCCCAGCCGTCGGCGGTGGCGCAGCACGAGACGCCGTTGCCGTTCTTCAGCGATTGAACCCAGGCCTTGACCTCAGGCGACACATTGTCGTGCGCGGCGGCGGCGAAGCCCACCGCCAGGGCAATGAACGCAATTGCAGATAATCCCTTCTTCATCCCCTGCCCTTATTTTCCGTCCACGCTGAACGCCAGCAACGCGTTGCCGGGCGGGCCGAAATAACCGCCGCCGGCATTGAGATAGACCATGCCACCGGCGATCACCTGGCCATAGCCGGAAATCGCACCCCCATTGGCTTTTCCACCATTTACAGCATCGAAGCCGCGACCGGCGTCGAAGTCCCAGACCACCTTGCCGTTCGCCGTGTCGTAGGCACGCAGATGCCCGTCCAGCGAACCTGAGAATACGACGCCAGGGATCGCGCTGATCGAGGCAGCCTGAGCGGCCGAGCAGCTGTCCTTGCCCCAGCTGCAGACAGGATCGGGCGCCGGGGTGTGCCAAAGCTCCTTGCCGGTCGCGACGTCCAGGGCGCGAATGCCGCCGGCCTTATGCGGCACGAGCTGGTCCGCCGGAACGAGGCTCGTCGGCGTGAAATCCGAGATCGCGACGAACAGCCGGTCACCCTCCGCCGCCATGCCGTGCTCGATACCGCCGAAAGCGCCGCCGAGCCCGGCCTGGACCTTCCACAAAACCTTGCCGCCGTCATCGGGATCGAAGGCAAAGACCGTCCCGGCCTTTTGCCCGGCCATGACCACCTGCCTGCCGTTCGCAAGGGTCTTCAGTATGGGCGAGCTGCCGAAATCGTAGTCCGGGCCGATCTGGGTTGGGCAGTTTCCCTCGCCCAGCTTGTTGCAGATCACCCAGGTGTCGTGCGGCGTCGCCTGGGTGAACCAGAGCCGCTTGCCGGTATCGAGGTCGAACGCCATGACGGCGTCGGTCGCGCCGTTTTCGACGATGCTGTAGGAATTCCCCGTCCCGACATAGAGTCGCCGCCGCTTCACATCGATGGTCGGCGACGACCAGATCGAGGCGCCGGCCGGCCCCTGGATCGGGGTGCCGGCCGAATTCTTGCCCGCCGGATGCGGCGTCTCGACGATGGAATAGCTCTGCCAGATCGTTTTGCCGGTCTTGGGATCCAGCGCAGCCACGCTGCCGCGGAAGGTGCAGCACGGATAGGCCGGGTCGCCGCTGGCGTTCTCCTCACCCGACGACACAGGCACATAGAGCCTGCCCTCGAACAGCTTGGGCGTGCCGCGAATCTGCGCCAGCGGATGCGCCTCGGGCTTCACTTTCCACAATAGCTTCCCCGTCATCGGATCGACGGCGTAGACCGAACCGGTCATGTCGCCGAAATAGGCCCGGTCGGGCCCGACGGCGATGGCGCCCTTGACGGGGGAGTCGGCGGCGAACGACCAGTAGGTGCAGCCGGATTTCGCGTCGAGCGCGAAGATCGTGCCGTCCACCGCGCTGACAAAGAGCCGGTCGCCGACAACCACCGGCTGGCCGACCGCCTGACTGCCGGGATAGGCAAAGGCCCATTTGAGCTTCAGGCGCGGTACGTCGCCGGCTGCGAGGCCCGGCGCGGGTTGGAAACGCGTATTCTCGAGGTCCGGTCCCCAGCCGTTCCAGCCGGGGGCCTTAACGTCGATCGGGCCACCGGCCGCCTTGCATGTATTGGCCGCGCGATCATGAGTACCGGGACCGGCCGTCTGCTGCGTCAGGTAATAGACGACAGCCAGCAGGTCCGCGTCACTGAGCCCAGCCGCCTGCTGCCGCATCACGCCGCTTTTCAGCGCCCGATAGACCTGGTCGCCACCCATATGGGTCAGCACGTAATGCGGTGGGATGCGGCCGGTGGGATGGTCGTGGCAGGCGGCGCAATGTTCCGCGAAGACGCCCGCGCCTTTGTCGGCGGGCGCGGCGACAGCCGGCACAGCGAAGAGCAGCGGCAACAGCAGTACCGACCACCTCACGGGCATCCTCCCCTATGCGGCCGTCCTCTTGCGGAACGAACCGATGACTAGACCCCATTGCCACAGGATCAGAAGCGACAATACCCAGATGATCGGCTCGATCTCCAGCCGATAACGCATGTTCTCGCTGTATTCGCCAAGGCTGGAGAGCCCCCCGGCATAGAGATAGAGCAGGCTCATCAACCAGAAGACCGGCGGGAACGGCACCCTGACGGAGCGCCACCAGCGCACCAGGAGCAGGATCGGGAAGCTGTGGATCACCAGGAAGTTGAGGATGGAAATCGTGCTCGGGATCGCCGGCAGCGCGATCACCGGGACCGGATGAAAATCGCTCGCGCTCAGCGGCTTCAAGGAAAACGGCCGCTCCAGCATCAGATGGCGCCCGGTCACCTCACCCAACGAATCCCTCAGGCTCTTCAGCAGATTCAGGTCATGGGAATAGATTTCCATGTCCGGCACCAGCGGGTTCGGCTGGATGACCGCGTATTGCCGGATCGGCTGCCAGAAGATCTCGTAGGATCGCCATATCTCGTCGATCAGCAGCCTTGGGCGATGCAGCCAGTAGACCTTGAATTCCTTGAACAGGCAGGTCGACCAGCGCTCGGCCGCAAGCGAATCCCATATTGCCGGAGAGCCGCGCCGCGCGTCCGCCTCCCTGTCCTTGGCAATGACCTCCGCAGGCAGCTTGTCCTCGGGCCATTCGACGGGGATGAAATAGAAGATCGTCGACTTAGGCGGCATGTCGACGGTCAGCTCATGCCATGGTGGCTTGCAGACTGCCGGATGGTTCGCGATGAAATTGTGAAACTCCAGGGAGCCGTGCCGCCCGACCTCGCCGTGATAAAGATTGGCGCCGCCCCAGCTGCTGCTGGCCGAGGAGATATAGCCGTAGACGGCATAGTTTTTCAGCATCCACGAGCCTTGCAGCAGCGCGACAGGAACGAGGAAGGCCAAAAGCAGGACGGGCTTGCGCCAACCGAAGGCAATGAGCAGCCAGGCGAGCATCACCGGCGCGAAGAAGGAAAAGGTCGCGCGGATCAGGAACAGGAGCCCGACGATAACGCCTAACCAGACTGCTGCCCGAACCGACGGTTTCCCGTGCAAATCCATGCCGACATGGCACAGCAGGACCAGCAGCATCATCGAGAGCAGGTTGTGATACATCTGGCCCATCGTGTGGTACTCGATGACCAGAAGGTCGCCCGACAGCAGGAAAAGCAGCGCCGCGCCAAGCGCGATGCCGGCGCGAAAGCGCAGTCGCCACAAAAGCAGCGCCATCGCCGCGCCGGTCACCGCGCTGATGAGCATCTGCAGCACCAGGCAGATCAACGCGATCGCCTCCGGCGTGTGCGCAACCGCCAGCACGATCGCGAATATCCCATAGGTAATCGGCGGCTCCTGCTGCAGGTACCACAGCCCCCACCACGGGTGCTTCGTCATGATCTCGGCCGACGGCATGGTCGGCACCATGTTGCCAGCGGTATCGAGGATCTGGACGTGGAGATCCGGCCACAAAAGCGCGAGCTGGATCAGCCGGTGCGCGAGGCAGAGCAGGAACAGTCCGGCCGCGCACCAGCGCATCAGCCTCGCGTCTTCAAGGCGTTCGCCGATCCGGCGGTTGAGAAAGGACAGGGCCGCGCCGGCGCGGCTTCCGCTCATGCGAGGCCTGCCGCGTGCCTGCCGCCCCGGCGGCCGAAGAAGGACGCCTCGCCGATGCAGGTGCCGCTCGCATAGCCCCTGCTGTCCTGTGCGATATTGGAAGCGCAAGCGCCCGCCGCATACAGGCCCGGCACCGGCTTGCCGTCAGCGGTCAGCACCTCGGCGTCCACCGAAACGGCCAGCCCGCCCAGCGTGAAACCGGTATAGATCGCCTTACCGACAGAGAGGTCGAAGGCGGCGTAAGGCGCGTTGTCGAGCGGTACGACCCAATCCGAGTATTTGTGGAACTCCGGATCGTCGCCCTCCGCGGCATGCCGGTTATATTCGGACAGCGTCCGGACCAGCGAACCGGGCGGCAGGGAAAGGCCTGCTTCCATCTCCTCGACCGTCTCCCAACCGTCCACCAGCTGCTGGTTCATCATTTCGGCGAAGCGCGGGTACGCGAAAATCGCCTGGTCGACGATCAGATAGACGATGCCGTCCGGTTGCTCGCGCGAGATCACGCCGGTGCGGCTGTGATAGCTGTCCTCCGCGACGAAGCGCATGCCGTGCTTGTTGACGAGAACACCCTTAAGCAGTTGTTCCGGCGGATAGAACGGGCATGTGATGAAGGGCTTCTCCATATTGCGCACGTCGCCGCCCGCGGACATCCCAAGCAGGATCGACATGCCGTCGTCGTTCGGCCCGCCCTGGACGAAGGTCGGCGGCAGCAGGTCGGGCACGTAATGCGCGACCATCTCCTGGTTCATACCGAAACCGCCGGCCGCCAGCATCACCGCCTTGCGGGCGCGAATGAAAAAATCCCGGTCGAACTGGGTCGCGCGCACGCCGATGACGCGACCGCGCTCGTCGGCAACCAGCTGGCGGACGCGCATGTCGAATGACGCGCGCACGCCCATCTCCTGCGCCTTGGCCGCCAGCGTCTGCACCGCCAGCGCGCCGCCGCCCTCCTCGCCGTCGAACGCCACCTTGTGACCGCGCGGCGCGGGCCGCGCCATGTCGCGATAGGGCCAGACCTTCTCGTTGCCGGTCCAGATCAGGCATTCACGGGTTGGCTGGACCACGCTCTTGAACGGGTAATAGGACCGGTCGAACGGGACGCCCTGCGCCTCGAGCCAGTGGAAATGCGCGACGCTGCCGTCGCAGTAGAGCCGGATCTTCTCCGGCACCGGGTCGGGCGTGACCGCGGTCAGGTAGTCGTACATGTCGTCGGCGGTATCCTCGAAACCGCAGGCGACCTGCACAGGCGTTCCGCCGCCCAGATAGAAATGGCCTGCCGCGTTGGTCGTGGTTCCGCTAACCCCGCTGCCGCGCTCCAGCACCAACACGTCCGCGCCGGCCGCCTTGGCCTCGATCGCGGCGCAGGCGCCGGCGATGCCGAAGCCGACAACGACAAAATCGGCCTCATCGTTCCATACGGCGACGTCGGCGGCTTTCAGCACCGCCGGCTTTGCAAAATCCGCCATCCGTCAGCCCTCGAAATCGATGTCCATCAGGACGCGTTCCCGCCCGTCCCAGACGCGCGAGGCGGCGATGCCCTGGTCGAAACCGGCCTGCATGTCGTCGTTGGCCTCGATCATCTCAATCAGGATGCCGGGCTCGTCCGGAGCCTCGAAATAGGCAACCCGGGTCACCGAGTTGGTCGCGGCGAACACCTGGTTCAGGCCCTGCGCCTTGGCCTTCGCCACGTCGCGCTCGAAGTCCTTGGTCGTCCAGGCCATGTGATGCATGCCGACCTTGATGCGGCCGTCCTCATGCTGGTAGGGCGAAATCGTCTTGCTGACCGGCTGGATCAGCTCGATCTGCAGCCCGTCGCGGTAGGACAGGCCGACATTGATCTTGAGATCGGTGTCTTGGCCCTTCCAGCGGGCCTTGAGGCCGACATGCCGGTAGATCGTCCAGGGCCCCACGCCAACGGTCTCGCTCCAGTGCTTAACGCTGGAATCGATATCCTCGACCATATAGGCCACCTGAAAGAACGGCCCGAAAGCGTTCGCGGTCATGCTGCGGAAATACCCCTCCCCTGGCGTCGCGGTCTGAAGCCGGACACGTCCACATGTAACATCTCGGGGAGGCAATGACATAAAAAAACGCCCCGGCGAACCGGGGCGTTTTATGTGGGCTATGCCACGCCGGATCAGGCGTGAATTTCCGCTTGCACCGCAGAATGACGCGCAGCGCGCGGCGCTCGGAAATCGCCGCCCAGCGCGGCGCGCAACGCGGCGTCCGCACGATTGACGCGGCTTTTGATGGTGCCGAGTTTGCAACCCATGATCTCGGCGGCTTCCTCATAGGAAAGACCGCCGGCGCGGACCAGCGTGATCACCTCGCGCTGCGCCGTAGGCAGGGTGTTCAGTGCGGCAAGCACTTCCTTCAACTCAAGGCTGTCTTCCTGGTTGGCCTTGGCCGACATCGTCGCCATCGTCGCATCGTCCAACTCCTCGAAGCGGCGCTTGCGATAGGAGTTGATGCGGATGTTGCGCAGGATGGTGAACGTCCAGGCTTTGATGTTGGTGTTGAGGTCGAAATGGTCGTAGGCATTCAGTGCCCGCACGACGGTGTCTTGCACGAGGTCGTCCGCCTCGGTCGGATTCCCAGCCAAAAAGCGCGCAAACGCGCGAAGATCGGGGATGATGTTCAGCAGTTGTTTCTCGAACGCGCGGCGCTCCCAGATCGATTTGGGAGGGGTGCCGACAGCTTCGGTAGGGCTCGGGGCTTGCATTCCAGGGGCCTCTTGGTTTTTTGAACGCGCGATGTTCGGGACGTACATTAACAACGAAGAGACGCAGATTTGGTTCCGCATAAATTTTCAGCAAAACAAGGCATGGCGCGCCAGATCGCACTGGACCGCTATCCATCGGGGGCTTAGTCAGTTGGCTATTCGCGGCCGCTTGCCGCCAGTTCGAGAACAGGTTCTGGGGAAGTCATGAAATTCGTTATGTCCGGCTCGTTCACGCCCGTCGCCCACCTGCCGGAACTGGCCGTCGCCTGCGACGAGACCGGCTGGGATATGATCACGCTGTCGGACCACACGGTGAACCCCGAGACGCTGACTGTCCCCTACCCCTATACCGCCGACGGTTCGCGCCGCTGGCCGGAATTCACCGACTGGCCGGACCAGATCGTGATGATGGGTGCCTTCGCCACGATCACGAAGCGGCTGAAATTCACCACCAATGCCTTCGTGCTGCCGATGCGCAACCCGTTCCTGGTGGCCAAGGCGGTATCGACGGCGGCGGTGATCTCGGACAACCGCGTCATCTTCACGATCGGCGTCGGCTGGTCGAAGGACGAGTTCGAATTGCTGGGCCAGGACTTCCACACGCGCGGCAAGCGCGCGGACGAGATGGTCGAGGTCATGAAGCTGATGTGGACCGGCAAGTACCAGGAATTCCATGGCAAGTTCTACGACTTCCCAAAGATCGAGATGAACCCTGCGCCGACCAAGCCGATCCCGATCTGGTCCGGTGGCATCTCCGACGCGGCGCTGCGCCGTGCCGCGCGCATCAGCGACGGCTGGCTGACCGACCTGCAGCCGGCTGCCGAGATCGTCGATTACATCGCCAAGATTCGTCAGTACCGTAAGGAATTGGGCCGCGAACCCAACGATTTCAAAGTGCTGGCGACGCCGATGGATGTGTTCGACCTCGACGGTTACAAGCGGCTGGAAGACCAGGGCGTGACCCACATCATGACCCAACCCTGGCAGATCTACAGCCCCGGCACGCAGGACCTGCAGCTGCAGAAGGACGCGATCCGCCGCTATGCGGACGACATGATCGCGAAGTTTTCCTGAATCTGATTAGGCGCGGCGCTCGGCGTGCATCGCCTCGGCACGCGCCTTCAGCGCCTTGGCGGTTTTATTGAACGCGGCCGCCACCCATTCGCCGCAGAAGCGCATGACATGCACGCCGGTGTCGCCATAAAAGGCGTCGACCGACTCGTAACTGCAACGGTCTGGCCCTAACGCCGTGACGATCTGGTCGCGCCGCGCCGCATAGGGCCATTCCGGCGTGTGCTCCAATCCCCAGGACAGCATCTTTTCCGGATCGTTCGCGCAGACATATTCGATGTTGAGCTTGATCTGGTCGTTCCAGAAATTGGTCAGGTACATATGAATCGGCGCACCGATCTCCAGCGTCGATTCCGCCCTCACGCAGAACGGATTCCATTCACCGTATTTCGGCAGGTCGGTCAGGATTTCCCAAACGATCGACGCCGGCGCATCGATCTCGAAGATCTCCGAGCGCGTCACGTTCGCCGGGTCGTAGCCGGATATCGGATCGAATGAGTCGGGCATGGACTTCCTGTTCAAACCGTAGGGCGGGTTAGCGAAGCGTAACCCGCCTACCCGTTCTTAAGGGATGCTGCAATCGCCTCCGAGACCGGGACCGGGAATTCCAGCAGTTGCTGCGCCATGCCCTTGGCCGCCGCATCCAGGCGCGGCGAGTTATTGATGCCGCCCGCCAGCGATTCGTCGACCACGAAATTGAGCGCGTTGAAGCCCGGCAGGTCGTAACGCAGCACCTTCTTGGCGTCGAAATTGACGTACCAGGCCTTCACGGCATCGGGCGTCAGCGCAGAGCGGATATACGGCAGATATTCCTTCTTCCGCGCGATCACGCCGACATTGAACAGATCGCCCTTATCGCCGCTGCGCGCCCAGGCGAGCGAAATCAGCGGCACGGTCCGTTCCGGATCGGTGTCGGAAGGCACGGCCGGCGGCTCGGGGCGCACCAGCATCGCTTGCTGAAAGACGGCGGTGCGGCCGGCCTCGAACGGCACGTCCGCCGCATCGACCTGGACCTGCGCCGGCACCTGACGCTTGTCGATCAGGAAGGAGAACATCTTGGTCACCGGACCCGGCGCGCGGCCGAAACCGGACAGGCTGCCGATCGTGGTGCCGACCGACATGTTCATCATCGCGGAGAACTGTTCCCGCCAGAAGATGTCGGCAGCGCGCTTGTCGTCGTGCTCGATGGCAACCTTGCAGATCGCCTCGCGTGCCGTGGACCCACGGCGGCGGTCACCATAGCTGCCCTCCCCGTCCAGGACCTCGACATGGGTCATCGTAAAATCGCCGAGATTGCGGTCGCGCAGCATCTCGCGCGTCCGCTCCAGGATCGCCGCCGCCTGCCTGGCCGCCTTGGCCGGCGCATCGATGCCGACAATCGGCATGACCGAGGTCGCGCGCCAGCCGTCCTCATAGGTCACGCAGACCTTATAGGTCGCGGTCGGCGCGTAGCCCTTAACATTGGTGACGGACACCCGATGCGGCCCGATCTGCTCCAGTTTCACGCCGGAGAAATCGCAGACCACGTCCGGCACGATATAGGCCTGCGGGTCGGAGACCTCGTACAGCAGCTGTTCGGCGACCGTGCCAACGGAGCAGAGGCCGCCGGAGTCCGCGGGCTTGGTCATCACGAAAGTGCCGTCGGCGCGGCATTCACCGACCGGATAGCCGGGATGCGCCCAATCCGGGACGTCCCGCCAGTCGGTGAAGGTGCCGCCGGTCGACTGCGCGCCGCATTCCAGCAGGTGCCCCGCCGCCGTGCCCGCCGCCAGCAGATCGTAGTCGGTCGGCTTCCAGCCGAATTCATGGATCAGCGGCCCCAGGATCAGCGCGCTGTCCACCACACGGCCGGTAACGACAATGTCGGCGCCCTCGGCCAGCGCGGCAGCGATCGGAAAGCCGCCGAGATAGGCGTTGATCGACAGCACCGTCTCGGGAAACGGCGCGCCGGAGAACATGTCGCGATGCCCCTCCGCGCGCAGCGCATCGACCCGGTCGCGCAGATCGTCGCCATCGACGATACCGATCTTGAGGCTGACGCCCAGCTCGTCCGCCCGCTTGGCCAGAGCCTTCGCCAGCCCGCGCGGGTTGAGCGCGCCGGCATTGGCGATGAACTTCACGCCCTTTTCCTTGATGTCGCGCATATAGGGCGCGACATGGACGTCGATGAAATCGGTCATGTAGCCCGAGTTCGGGTCCATCTGCTGCAGCTTGGCGAACAGGGCCATCGCGCCTTCGCCCAGATAGTCGAAGATCAGGTAATTCATCCCCGGCACGCCGAGCAGCTGCGGCACGGCCATCGCGCTGTCGATCGACGCCCCGGCCGCGCCGCCGATCTTGACGATCTTGTCGGTCATCGGATCAGGCGGCCCGCGCCGCATTCACCTTTCGCGCAATCGCATCCGGCACCGGCACCGGGAATTCCAGCAATTGCTGCGCCATCCCCTTGGCGCCGGAATCCAGGCGCGGCGACTTGTTGATGCCGCCGGCCATGGATTCATCGACCAGGAAGTTCAACGCGTGAATGCCGGGCACCTCATAGGCGGTGACTTTCCAGTTGTCCTTGTCAGCCAGGAAGTGGCGATACCAATCCGCAATGGCCTTAGGCGTCAGAGCCTGGCGGATATAGCCCAGATAATCCGGCTGGCGGGCGATCACGGCGACATTGAACAGGTCCCCTTTCTCCCCGCTGCGCGCCCAGGCAACCGAGACCAGCGGCACGGTTTGCGTTGCCGCCTCTGCGGGCGGAGGCGGCACTGCGGGACGCACGGTCTTCGATGCGTTGTAGCCGCCGTCTGTCGGGACCTTCGACGCGTGGCTTTCGCCGTTGACGGTGACGCGCGCCTCGAGCTCGGTCTTGTCGATCAGGAAGGAATAGTGCTGGGTGATCGGCATCGGCATGCCGCCGACACCGATCGAGGTGCCGACCGACATGTTCATGATTGCCGAGTTCTGTTCGCGCCAGAACAGGTCGGCCGCCTTCTTGTCGTCGTGTTCGACCACCAGCTTCATCAGCACTTCGCGCGGCTGAAGAGCCTGCGCGCGGTGACCGTAGCCGGCTTCGGTGCCGAGGATTTCCTGATGCGCCAGTCGCCAGTCCGGCATGTTGCGGTCACGCAGCATCTCGCGCGTACGCTGCAGGATCGCTCCGGCCTGGCGTTCCGCGCGCTTCACCGCGTCTACACCGATGATCGGCGTGATGGCGGTGGAACGCCAGCCGTCGTCATAGGTGACGCTGACCTTGTAGGTCGATGTCGGGGCATAGCCGGTGGCACCCGAGACCTTCACCCGGTTCGGCCCGACCTGATCGAGCTTCACCGTCGTGAAATCGACCACGACGTCCGGCACGATATAGGCCTGCGGGTCGCTGACCTCGTACATCAGCTGTTCGGCGACCGTGCCGACCGACACCAGCCCGCCGGTGCCGTCCGGCTTGGTGATCACGCAGCTGCCGTCCGCGCGGCACTCGCCGACCGGGTAGCCGGTATGGGCCCAGTCCGGCACGTCGGCCCAGTCGGTGAATGTGCCGCCGGTCACCTGCGCGCCGCATTCCAGCAGATGCCCCGCGACCGTGCCCGCCGACAGCAGATCATGGTCTCCAGGCTTCCAGCCGAACTCGTGGATCAGAGGCCCTAAGATCAGTGCGCTGTCGACCACGCGGCCGGTGAGCACCACATCAGCGCCGCGCGCCAGCGCGTCGGCGATCGGGAAGCCGCCGAAATAGGCATTCATCGTCAGGATTTTCTCCGGCAGCGGCGCGCCGGTGAACATCTCCTTGATGCTCCGCTTGCGTAGCTCGTCGATCCGAGGACGGAGGTCGTCGCCGTCAACGGTCGCGATCGTAAGCTTCACGCCCATCTCATCCGCTCGGCGCCGCAGCGCCTCGGCCAACCCCTTGGGATTGAGACCGCCGGCATTGGCGACGATCTTGATTCCCTTGCCTTTGATCTCCTGCAGATACGGGCCGACATGCACGTCGACGAAATCGGTCATGAAGCCCAAGGCCGGATTCATCGCCTGCATGCGCCCGAAGACGCCCATCGACCCTTCGGCCAGATAGTCGAAGATCAGGTAATTCATTCCCGGCACCGTCAGCAATTGCGGCACCGCGATCGCGCTGTCGACGAACGCACCCGAAGCCCCGCCGATACGGACGATTTTGTCAGACATTGGGATTGGCCCCCGGTTAATTCAGATCGATCTTGTAAAGGTCCGCCGCGTTCTCGAAGAGGATGCAGCGCTTCACGTCCTCGGACTTGTCGCCGATTCCCGCTTCGATGGATTCGTCGACATTGCCGTAAAGGCAGGTGACGTGCGGGAAATCGGTCTCGAACATGATCTTGTCGACGCCGACCTTGCCCAACAATTCGTTCGAAACGCCCTTCTCGAACCAGTAGCAGCCGTAGACCTGGCGGTGAAAATATTCGCTGGGCAGCATCTTGAACTCGGGGCGGCTGCCGGCGACATCCGCCGCCTTGAAGTGATAGTCGGTGGATTCCAGCAGGAAAGGGATCCAGCCGATGCCGCTTTCGACCGAGACGAATTTGAGCCTCGGATAACGCGGCAGGACGCCGGACAGCAGCAGGTCGCCCAGCTGCATCGCATTGCCGAGCAGTAGGTTGGTCGTTGTCCGCGCGTAGGTGGCGGCCCAGCCGTCGGCCTTCAGCCGCTTGGCCGTGTAATTGTCCTTCGCCTCGTCCAGGAAATCGCCGCTGCCGATATGGAAGCTGATCGGAAGGTCGTGATCCTGCGCGACCTGCCACAGCGGGTCCCAGTGGCGGTCGGCCAGCACCGGCAGCCCGTAATCCTGCGGCGCGGCGGTGAACAGGATGCCCTTGTGGCCCTTCTTCGCCGAGCGCTCGACTTCCTTCACCGCCTGCTCGACGTTCCAGAACGGCAGCGCGATCATGGTGACGAAACGGCGTGGGTCGGGCGCGGCCCAGTCGCGCTGGAAATCGTTATAGGCCTGGACGCAGGCGAGCATCAGCGCCGAATCGCCCATCTTCAGGAATTGCTGACTGCCGAAGCCGCCGACATTGGGATAGACGACCTGGGCCCAGCAGCCGATCGAATCCATGTATTTCAGCCGCGCCGACGCATCGTAGGACGCCGGATGCGCCTGCTCGTAAGTCGGCGGGTGGCTGGGAAACGGCTCGGGCCAGCCGGCATTGGCACTGGAGCCCACGCCGTACATCTGCGTGTCGCCGACAAACCAGCATTGCGACTTGCCGTCGTTCACCCAGCGGACATGCGGAACCTTGTCCTTCCACTTGGCCGGCACCCGCGCGGTCCAGACGTCCGCCGGCTCGGTCAGGTGCGTGTCGCTGTCAATGAACCTGTAACCGTCCGATGCCGTCATGATCGTTCCCGTCAGAAGGCGTCATTGCGCGCGAAGCGAAGGAACCCAGAGTCGCGTGCGCCGGCCGCGGCTGGCTCTGGATTGCTTCGTCGCCGCGCGCCTCGCAATGACGATGTGTACCTAAGCGCCCAGCTCCTGCTGGCCGCGCACCAGACGGCCGGGCAGCTCGCCGGTCGGCTGGCCGTTACGGTAAACGACCTTGCCGGCGACGATGGTCGCGGCATAGCCCCGGGCTGTCTGATCGAGGCGGCGCCCACCGGCCGGCAGGTCATAGATGACCTTCGGCTGATCGAGCGCCAGTGCATCGTAATCGATGATGTTGATGTCAGCCTTGTAGCCGGGCTTCAGCATCCCGCGGTCGTTGAGGCCCACCGCCCGCGCCGGGTCGGCAGCCAGCGACTTGACCGCCCATTCGAGCGGCAGTCGCCCCTCCGGCCGGTCGCGCGTCCAATGCTGCAGCATGAACGTGGGATAGGACGCATCGCAAATCATGCCGTAATGGGCGCCGCCGTCGCCCAGCCCCAGGACCGTGTCCTTGTGGGTCAGCATCTCACGGACGGAATCGAGCTTGGCGTTATAGAAATTGCCCAGCGCGATATAGACCATCGCGTTGCCGTCATCCTCCAACAGCATGTCGTAGGCGACTTCCTCGTTCGTCCGGCCTTCACGCCGCGCCCGGGCGCCGACGCTGTCGTCCGGCGAGGGCTCGTAGTTCGGCGGATCGGAGAGCGGGAACATCCAGTCATAGGCGCGCGACATCATCGCCAGCGCCGACGGCCCCGCGACCGGATCCTCGACCAGCAGCTTGGCGCGCACTTCCGGCTTGCGCAGCTCCTTGACCTTCTCGGCCAAGGACAGGCCGGCCATCGCCTGATAGGTCGGGCACAGGCTGAACGGATTGATCGACAGGTTGAAGCCCTGCACCAACCCGATCGGGCGCGGGAAGACCTGGGCGGTGATCGCCACGCCGGCGGCATTGGCCGCCTCGACCTTCTTCAGGCCTTCGCGCCAACCCTCCGGCCCGCTATTGCCGGAACCCATGGTGAAGGTCGCCGGGCGGCCCGACTGTTCGGCCAGGCGGCGCAGCAGGCCGATGCCGTCATAATGTTCGTCCGGGAAATCCATCACCATCTGGATAATGCCCTTGCCGGCATCCTTCAGCCCATCGGCGATCGCCTCCAACTCGGCCTCCGCCGTCTTGAAGCTGGGGATCGCGGCGCCATCGGCGGTACGGTGGATATGCAGGCGGGAGGTGGCGAAACCCAGCGCGCCGGCTTCGACCGCTTCGGCCGCCAACTTTCGCATGCGGGCCAGGTCTTCCGGCGTTGCCGGCTCCCGGTTGGCGCCGCGGTCCCCCATCGCATAGACGCGGAGCGGGGAATGCGGCAGGTAGGCGGCGGTGTCGATATCGCGCGGCTTGCTGTCGAGCGCGTCGAGATATTCGGGGAAGGTTTCCCAGTTCCAGTCCAGGCCGGCGGCCATGACCGCGCCGGGAATGTCTTCGACGCCTTCCATGACATTGATCAGCAGATCGTGATCGCCTTTCCGGCAGGGCGCAAACCCGACGCCGCAATTGCCCATCACGACCGTCGTGACGCCATGCGCCGAGGACGGGTTCATCCGCTGCGACCAGATCGCCTGGCCGTCATAATGCGTGTGGATGTCGACGAAGCCCGGGGTCACCAGCTTGCCCCTGGCGTCGATCTCGTCGGCGCCCTCGCCGTCGACCTTGCCGACCGCGACGATGCGGCCGCCCTTGATCGCGACATCGCCGACGAACGGCTTATTCCCGGTCCCGTCGACGACGGTCCCTCCCCGAATCACGCAATCGAAGCTCGCGCCCACGATAGCCTCCCCAAATGGCTGCCCGGCTCATCGGCCGGATGAAATCCGAGCATAGCACCGACCAGCCGAAAGCGTGAAGACGGTACGCGGGTGTTTGTTTCAAACCATGAAACATAACTCTCCCCGATTATGTCCCGCGAACGGCGATAAGCAACCATTAACGCTCGCGACGTTATTAACATCGCATTACGATATTAAACAGTTAAATTGAGTACTAATCTCAATTGATTCACGTATAACAAAATTTTTTATAAATAAAAATGAAACCACATTCCAAATATAATTGTATTGACTCTAATATTTTTTAAGTTAAACCGTCGATCATAGTAAATCACGCATAATGCTCGATAGGACCGGAGGCCTTTACCGAGGCCCTATAAGAGGGGTGTTTTACATGAAAACGATAATTGCCCGCCGTCAGGCGGTGCTTTCGGCTGTCTTGATCCTGACAAGCGCGTTGGCCCTGCCGCGCCCTGCCGCGGGCGACGAACTCTCCAACAACCGCGCGTCCGTCAGGTCGGAAATCCTGCATCTGCTGCAGGCCCGCCACGACCGCGCAGTGGAAAAGCTGTCGACGCAGCGCACGCCCTCGGTCATTCCGAAGGACGAGTTCGACATCGACCCGACAGGGATCATCGAGACGTTCCAGCCTTCCGGGCCGACCCAGACCAAGAAGAACGCGTTCTTCCAGGATCTGGGGACCAACGGCCGCACGTGCTTCACCTGCCACCAGGGCGATCAAGGCTGGGGCGTCAGCGCGCAGAATATCCAGTTGCGATTCGCCGTCAGCTTCGGGCTCGACCCGATCTTCCGGCCGGTCGACGGGGCGGTCTGTCCCAGCGCCGCGACCGACAGCTACTATCAGAAGAAGCAGGCCTACGCGCTGCTGCTCGACCGAGGACTGATCCGCATCGGCCTGCCGATCCTGCCGGCCGGCGAGTTCGCGATCACCAACGTAAGCGATACCTATGGGTGCAACACCGATCCGGCGACGGGACTTACCAGCCAGACGACCGGCATGGTCTCGGTCTATCGCCGCCCCCTGCCCTCGGCCAATCTCTCGATGCTCAGCGCCGTGATGTGGGACGGCCGCGAGGGCGGGTTGTTGCCGCCGCCCTCCGCGCCGGCGGATCAACCGACGCTGCTCGACGACCTGGCGCAGCAGGCGATCGACGCCACCACCGGCCATGCCCAGGCCGTGTCGAATCCCACGGCCGATCAGGTCGCACAGATCGTGGCCTTCGAGGTGGGCATCTCGACCGCCCAGGTCTTCGACATCAAGGCGCTCAACCTGAACGGACAAGGCGCAACCGGCGGCGCGGTGCCGCTGTCGAAGGTGCCGTTCTATGTCGGCATCAACGACCCGCTGGGCCTGAACCCGACCGGCACCCCGTTCACGAGCATGATCTTCAACCTGTTCGACTCCTGGACCAACTTGCATGGCGGCAGCGTGGAGGCGGCACGCGCCGCGGTCGCGCGCGGCCAGGCGGTGTTCAACACCAAGCCGATCAACATCACCGGCGTCGCCGGCCTCAACGACGCGCTGAACCAACCGGTGATCGCCGGCACCTGCGGCACCTGCCACGACACGCCGAACGGCGGCAACCATTCGGTCAAGGCGCCGCTCAATATCGGTATCGCGGGCGCCGGCGCAGACGCACCGCCCGCGCTCAACATCGCCGGGTTGCCGGTCTTCACGGTCACCTGCTCGGTCGCGACCTATTTCCATCCGGCCAACACACCGATCCAGGTGACCGACATGGGGCGGGCCATGCTGAGCGGCAAATGCGCCGATATCGGCAAGACCAAAGGGCCGATCCTGCGCGGCCTTGCCGCCCGGGCGCCGTATTTCCACAACGGATCGGCCGCCCAGCTGATCGACGCGGTCAATTTCTATGACCAGCGTTTCAATATCGGGATGACGTCACAGGAAAAATCTGACCTCGTGGCCTTCCTGCAGAGCCTTTGACACAAGCGTACGGGCGTTCCCAGCGGGAACGCCCCGCAGCCAACAGCCCGTTCGGCCTTTATCAGCCGGGCGGGCTGCCGCGTTTGTACAAGCCACGGTACGCAACTGTTCGTTTCCATGCGCTGCCGAACCCGCTAGATTGCGATCAACGCCGCCTTAACGAAGCGTAACAATGCGCACCCGCGAAGCCCTGGCCCCTGCCCCTTTGCCGCATGCCGCACGCATGGAATGCGGGGAGGTTGCATGATCAACGCGCATCCCTGGAAAGAGCTTTACGGGTACTGGCTGGCTCGACGAGTCGACCGCCGGCCGCCCAGGCGGTCAGCGCTGGATATACCGCTCGATCTGCCGCATCTGGCGGCGAGCCTGATGCTGATCGAAATCGTCGGCGATCGTTTCCGCTATCGCGTGGCTGGCAGCGCGCTCTATGAGCGGTACCAGACCGGGCTGACCGGCACATGGGTCGAACAGCGCGGCGACGCGGAAAGCGACTGGCATGCCACGCTGGTTCTGGTCCGCGACGACCTGATACCGCGCCTTCTGTCGACACCGGTGCCCGGCCAGACCAACATCTTTCATGTCGCCGTCGCCCTCCCCCTGCTGGATGACGAAGACAAAGTGCACCAGATTCTGGCCGGCGCTTTCTTCGCCCAGGAATTCGGCGAAAAACGCCATTCTGGGCGCCTTCAGATGCGGGAGTTGTTGGGCGAGAGCATCTAGCCCACCGCAAGCCGCCTAACCTGGTGGACGATGCCGACGAGGCCCACCAGATCCAGGCCAGCACCACCGGCAGGCGCGCCCGTCCCGCCGGAATAGTCCTTATTCGGTTGCTTGGCTGCCGCTGCGCCTGGGACGGCGGATAGGTGTTGGGATTCGGCGCTCTTGTCTGGGCCGCCGCGGCTGCGTTTACCGCGCCCGAGCCAGGATTGCGCGTCGCATCGCCGACCGCATTGGAACCGGCGATGGCCGCCTTCCCGACCGGCGCTTCGTCATCCGACGAAAAGGACGATGAGGACGATCAGCAGCACGAGGCCCAGACCGCCCGTCGGATAGTAGCCCCAGCCGGCGCTGTACGGCCAAACCGGAAAGGCGCCGATCAGCAAAAGCACCAGCAAGATGATCAGTACAAGCCGCATGATTTTTACTCCCTGAATTTCAGGCTGACTTTGCGAAACAACTGCGGTGCGTGATGATTTTGTTCCGGGCATGCCCTTGGCGCGGGGCTGGCATGAGCGCCAGGGCGTGGCATGTGGTGCGGGCGCAGATGCTAGCATCCGCCCGCATCGAGCAGACTTGCATCGCGGTATTTCCGAGGGTCCGATGAGCGACGTCACGGTCAATGGCACCGCAGCCAAACAGGCGGCAGCATCGGCGGCAGTCACGGTCCTGGCGTCGCTGAGTGTCTGCCATCTGCTGAACGACATGATGCAGTCGCTGCTGCCGGCGCTCTATCCGGTCCTGAAGACCTCGCTCGGCCTTGGTTTCGGCGAGATCGGTTTCATCACCTTTACCTATCAGATGATGGCGTCGATGCTGCAGCCGATCGTCGGACTGGTGGCCGACAAGCGGCCACGCCCGTATACGCTCGCCGCCGGCATGGGATTTACGCTGGTCGGCCTGTTGCTGCTGTCGCACAGCGGCAGCTTCGCCATTGTGCTCATCTCCGCGATGCTGATCGGCACGGGCTCGTCCATCTTCCATCCCGAAGCGTCGCGGGTCGCGCGCCTGGCTTCCGGCGGCCGGCATGGCTTCGCACAGTCGCTGTTCCAGGTCGGCGGCAATTTCGGCTCGGCGATGGGTCCGCTGCTGGCGGCTTTCATCGTGCTGCCGCGCGGCCAGGGCAGTGTCGCTTGGTTCTCCATCGCCGCGCTGCTCGGCATGTTCCTGCTGGGCCGCGTCGGCATCTGGTACCAGGCGCATCTGCGCGAAAAGGCGAAAAGCGGCCACGCCGTGGACCACCCGACGGGTCTGTCCAAGACACGAACCGGGGTCGCGATCGCGATCCTTCTGCTGCTGGTCTTCTCCAAATATTTCTATCTCGCCAGCATCACCAGCTACTTCACCTTCTACCTGATCGACCGGTTCCAGCTTTCGGTCGAGGCGTCGCAGGTCTATCTCTTCATCTTCCTGGGCGCCGTCGCGCTCGGAACGATTTTGGGCGGCCCGATCGGCGACCGGTTCGGCCGCAAGCAGGTGATCTGGGCTTCGATCCTGGGCGTGCTGCCATTCACACTGATGATGCCTTACGCCAACCTGTTCTGGACCGGTGTGCTCAGCGCCGTCATCGGCGTGATCCTGGCCTCCGCATTCCCGGCGATCATCGTCTATGCGCAGGAGCTGCTGCCCGGAAAGGTCGGAATGGTGGCCGGGCTGTTCTTCGGCTTCGCCTTCGGTATGGGCGGTATCGGCGCCGCGGTGCTGGGCCACCTGGCCGACGCGACCAGCATTCGGTTCGTCTACGAGGTGTGCGCTTTCCTGCCCGCGATTGGCCTTCTGACCGCATTCCTGCCGAGCCTGTCGGTGAAGCGTCACACGTAGAAAGCCGCCCCAATCGGGACACATTGCAAAGCCACTGTTTTTCCAGCGAACGCCCCGGCTGCACGGAACTACCGACTTTGCCGGGGGTTTAAGTGGCTAGATTACAAGTGGAGCTAAACTATGAACCGCGTTCTCACCACCGGCCTTGTCGGCCTGCTCATGATGGGCAGTGTCACGGCCTGCACGAATACTCGTGATCCCGGCCAGCGCGCCGTTGGCGGTGCCCTGATCGGCGCCGGTGCCGGCGCCGCCCTGGGTGGCATCGCCGGGGGTGGCGGTGGCGCTGCTGTCGGCGCCCTGGCTGGCGGTGCCGTCGGCGCCGCGACCGGTTATGCGACTACGCCGCCGCCGCGTCGCAATTACGCGCCGCCGCCACCCCCGCCGGGCTACTAATCCGTTAGGGTATCGACAAACGATACAAGATGCGGGCCTTCCTTCGGGAAGGCCCGTTTTCTTTTATGCGCCTCGTGCTATTCAGCTAGCCGTTGCTACGGACTATGGCCGCCAACGGCCGCGGGGGGAATTGCTGCATGGACGATCTTACGATCGCGGCCCGGATCGACCGGTTGCCGATATCCGCCATGCACAAGCGGTTGCTTTGGATCGTCGCGATCCCGCTGTTCTTCGACGTCAGCGACATCTTCACCTTCTCCAACGCCGCGCCGGCCCTGCGCCAATTGTGGGGTCTGACCAAGCAGGATATCGCATTGGCGACTTCCGCCGGGTTCCTGGGAATGGCAATCGGCGGCACCTTCGGCGGAATCATCGCCGACCGCATCGGCCGCATCAAAGGCATGATGCTGTTCACGGCAATCTTCTCGTTTTTCTCGCTCGCCAACGGCTTCGCCACGAACCTGACCGAGCTGGTGGCGCTGCGCTTCGCCACCGGGCTCGGCATCGCCTCGGCCACGGTCGCCGTCATCACCTATATCGCCGAGCTCTATCCGGCGAAGGTGCGGGGACGCTGGCAATCGTGGGCGATGGTGATCGCGTTGTCCGGCATCTCGGTCACCAGCTTCGTCGGCTATGCGGTTATCCCGCTGGGCGAGAACGGCTGGCGGCTGATCTTCGTGTGGGGGGCTCTCGGCGTACCGTTCTTGTGGTTCGCCCGCACGCTCAACGAATCTCCTCGCTGGCTGGCTCGTAAAGGCCGCTACGCCGACGCCGAGGCCAGTTTGCAAAAGATCGAGGCTGCCGTGGCGCGGACAGACGGCCCCCTGCCCGAACCGCGCCCGCTCGCTGTGGCGCGGCCCTCCGCCAATCTGGGGTGGAGCGCGCTGTTCAGCCCGGCCTATATCAAGGCGACTCTATCGCTCTGTGCGATCTGGTTCTTCCAGACCATAGGCTTCTACGGCTTCATGTCCTGGGTGCCGACTCTCCTGGCCGATCACGGCTTCCAGCTGACCAAGAGCCTGGGCTTCGTGACGCTGATCAATGCGGGCGCCCTGCCCGGCGCGCTGTTCGCCGTCTATCTGTCGGATCGCACCGAACGCAAATTCGCGATCACCGGCGTCGCCCTCGCCATCGGCACATTCGGGCTGATCTATGGGGCCACCTTCCATCCGGTCATGATCGTCGTCTTCGGCTTCCTGGCCGCCACCATGATGGACACATTCTCCGCGCTGGCCTTCGCCTATACGCCGGAGCAGTATCCGACGGACGTGCGCAACAGCGGTACGGGCCTCGCCTACGGCGTCGGGCGGCTGGCCAACGTGGTGAACCCGTTCATCGTGGCCGCGATCTCGGACGATCTCGGCTATCCCTATGTCTTCGCCTATATCGCCGGCGCCTGGGCGGTCACCGCTGCGATTGCCGCCGCCTTCGGCGCCAGGACCACGGGCCGGGCGCTCGAGGCCATTACCGCGGAGCAAGGCATCGCCGCGTCCGCCAGTCCCTCATTGTCGGAGGTCACGTCATGAGCAATATCGAAAACGCCGTCGCCCAGATCCGCAAACTCGTCGGCGACCGGGTTACCACCGCAATGGCGGTGCGCGAACATCACGGCGCCGACGCCAGCTGGCACCCGCCCAAGCCGCCGGAGGCCGTGGTCTACGCCCATTCGACCGAGGAAGTGTCGGCGATCGTGAAGATCTGCGCCGCCACCGGCACGCCGATCATCCCGTTCGGCGTCGGCAGCTCGATGGAGGGGCATATCGGCGCGCTGAAAGGCGGCGTCTGCATCGACCTCTCGGAAATGAACCAGATCCTGGAGGTCAATGCCGAGGACCTGGACGTGAAAGTCCAGCCGGGCGTCACCCGCAAGGCCCTGAACACCCATCTGCGCGATACCGGCCTGTTCTTCCCGATCGACCCGGGCGCGGACGCCTCGATCGGCGGCATGACCGCGACGCGGGCTTCCGGCACCAACGCCGTGCGCTATGGCACGATGCGGGAGAACGTGCTGGCGCTGACCGTGGTGCTGCCCGACGGGCAGATCATCAAGACCGGCGGACGGGCGCGCAAATCCTCCGCCGGCTATGACCTGACGCGGCTGTTCGTCGGCTCGGAAGGCACGCTCGGCATCTTCACCGAGATCACGCTCCGCCTCTACGGCATCCCGGAGGCGACGTCCTCGGCGATCTGCAATTTCGACAGCATCAAAGGCGCTGTCGACACCGTCATCACCACCATCCAGTCCGGCATCCCGATCTCGCGCATCGAACTGATGGACGAGGTGCAGATGGATGCCCTCAACAGATACTCGAAGCTCGATTATCCGGTCGCGCCGACCCTGCTGCTGGAATTCAACGGCACCGAGGCGGGCGTGAAAGAGCAGTCCGAAATGGTCCAGGCCATCGCTGTCGACAATGGCGGCAGGGACTTCCAATGGGCGACCGCCGCCGAGGAGCGCAACCGACTGTGGCAGGCGCGGCACGATTCCCTGTGGGCGATCAAGGCGCTGCAGCCTGGTCGCCAGGCCTTCCCGACCGATGTCTGCGTCCCGATCTCAAAGCTCGCCGACTGCATCATGGAAACCAAGAAGGACCTGGAGACGACGTGGCTCAAGGCTCCGATCCTGGGCCATGTCGGCGACGGCAATTTCCACATGGTCCTCTTGATCGACCGCGACGACCCGAAGGATCTGATCGAGGTCGACCGGATCAACGACCGGCTGGTGAAACGCGCCATCGCCATGGGCGGGACCTGCACCGGCGAACACGGCATCGGCGCCTTCAAATCGAAATTCCTGAGGGAGGAGCACGGTGACGCCGTGGACCTTATGAAGCTCTTGAAGCGCTCCATCGACCCGCAGAATTTGATGAACCCGGGAAAGATGTTACCGGCCTGACGGAAGCGGTTATATTTTCATCGTCACGCCCGCGAAGGCGGGAATCCATCATCGAACAGCGTACTGCTCCAAGACTGGATTCCCGCCTTCGCGGGATGACGGAACGAGAGTGGGAGGAAATTATGGTGAAGATCTCGATCGGGTTGCTTGGCATCGAGCGGCTACTGGGTGGCGACTTTGCGACCGTGCCGGAACTTGCGCGTCAGGCAGAGGAAATCGGGATCGACATGATCAGCATCACCGATCATGTCGTAATGGGCGAGCACATCGAGAAATATCCCTACGGCGCCTTCCCCTTGCCGCTCGACTACCCCTGGTTCGAGCCGATCAGCGTGCTGTCGGCCATCGCCAGCGTGACGAAGCGTATTCGCCTCTCGACCGGCATCCTGATTTCCCCGCTGCGCCCTGCCGTGCTGTTGGCCAAGCAATTGGCGACGCTCGACGTCATGTCGCGCGGCCGGGTAACCATCGGGCTCGGTATCGGCTGGCAGCGTGAGGAATACGATGCGACCGGCATTCCCTGGGAAACGCGCTATGCCCAGTTCGACGAACAGATCGAGGTCTGCAAACTGCTGTGGCGCCGCGCGCCCGCCGACTATCACGGCAAGACCGTCGATTTCGAGAAGATCTATTCCTATCCGCGCCCGGTACAGGCGACGATCCCCATGTGGTTCGGACTGGCGCCGACCGAGAAGAATTTCGCCCGCATCGCCAAATACGGCGACGGGTGGATTCCGATGGATCGCAAGCCGGAGATCATCGCCGCCCATGCCGAGACGATGAGAAAAGCCTTTGTCGCGGCCGGGCGGAACCCGAAGGACATGGAAATCCGCGTCGGCATTCGACCGAACCCCGCGGCCGGCAAGGACCGTCCCGATTTTGACGAAGCGGTGGCGACCTTGCCTGCTCTGATCGAAGCCGGGGCGACGACCTTTGAATTCATTGCATCCGCCTGGTGCAGGACGGGGGATGAATTGGCACCGTTCTTCCGTAAACTGGTCGCGTTGCGCGACGGGCTGAATTGACAACAACCTCGCCCGCCGACGAGTGGGCGTTGTTGCAGCTGGCCTATCGTTATGCCGAGGCGGTGGACCGGCGGGACGCCGATCTGCTGACATCCGTGTTCACCGCCGACGGAACGATCGAGCGGCCGGGCTCGGTCTGGCAAGGGCACGAGAAGCTGCGGGGCATCATTGCCCGCCTCAACACGCTCTATGACACCACCTTCCACACCGTGCGCAACCAGACGGTCGAGGTGGATGGCGACACCGCCGTGGGCGAGACCTATTGCGTCGCGATGCACATGTTGCCGCCGAACGGCGGGCCGCGTAAGCGGATGGATATGGGCATCCGCTATCAGGACCGGTTCGTGCGCCAAAACGGTACATGGTTTTTTACGCGCCGGCATCTGATGGTCGATTGGATCGAAAACACGGACTTGCCGGAGGCCTGATGTCGTTCGGACTTTTCCTCGTCGTCATGGCCGGCGGCGCACTGGGCAGCCTGGCGCGCTATCTGATCGCGCTGTGGGCCGCCCCGATCAGCCAGAGCCTGCCGCTCGGCACCATCGGCATCAACATACTCGGCTCCTTCATCATCGGCTTTTTCGGCACGCTGACGCTGGCCAGTGGGCGCTTTCCTGTGGCCGAGCATATCCGCATCTTCGTGATGGTCGGCTTCTGTGGCGGCTTCACCACCTTCTCGTCCTTCAGCCTGCAGACGCTCGACCTGATGCGCAAAGGGGCGATGGTGAACGCAATGACCAACATCGTGGCGTCAGTCGTTCTCTGCATCCTTGCCGTGGCCGCCGGTCACCTGATCGCCGCCCAGATCAACGGCGGCGCCAAACGGATCGCCCAGATCGCGATCGAGGAAGAAGCGTGAGCAATTTCCTGGAATTCCTGGCCGATAAGCACGCCATCGAACAGGTCTATTTCCGCTATTGCGACATTGTCGATCAGCGCACGTTCGAACAGCTGACGGACGTCTTCACCGAAGACTGCATCGGCGATTACCGCTCGACCAACGGCAAGGTCCAAGAGGGGCTGGCTCCGCTGATCGCACATGTGACGCGCGGCATGGGGCCAGGCTCCGACTGCGGGCCGACGCATCACAATGTCTGCAACGTGCGCGTCCAGGTCGACGGCGACCGCGCGACCTCGAAGGCGCATTTCTATGCCGTGCACGAGGGCATCAACCGCTGCGCCGGCGAGCACTATACCTGCTGGGGCGAGTATGACGACGAATGGCGCCGCACCGAGGCGGGCTGGCGCGTGAGCCGCCGTACCTATCACAACTTCCTGATCGACGGCACGACCGACGTGGTCCGGAGAGTACGCGGGTAATCGAGGACTGAAATGGCGAACAAGAAAATCCTGATCGTCGGCGCGTCCGGCCTCGTCGGCACGGCGGCGCTCAAGCTGTTCACGTCACGCGACGATTGGGATGTGGTGGCGGTTTCGCGCCGGCCGCCGATCGTGCCGTTGGGCAAGGCGCGGCACATCCCGGTCGACCTGCTGGACCCGGTGCAGTGCCGTGACGTTTTCGGCGGCATGGGCGACGTGACCCATGTAGCCTACTGCGCGGTCAACGAGCAGGAAGGCAACATGGTCGCCGGCTGGCAGGACCCGGCGCAGGCCGGCAAGAACCTTGCCATGCTGGTCAATCTGTTCGACCCCCTGTCGGAGGCGGCCAAAGGGCTGCGGCACATCTCCCTTGTCCACGGCATGAAGGCCTATGGCTCGCATCTGTGGGACCGGATCATGCCGATCCCGTTCCTGGAGACCTCGCCGCGCATCCCGCACGAGAATTTCTATTACCACCAGGAAGACTACATCTCGGCGAAACAGGCCGGAAAGGACTGGGCCTGGACCATCATCAGGCCGGCCATGATCGCGGGCGACGCGGTCGGCTCCAATATGAATTCCTATCTGGTGCTGGGCGTCTTCGCGGCGCTGCGCAAGGAAGCCGGGCTGCCTCTGCCCCGCCCGACCGGCGCCAGCATGGTGACCGACGTCACCGACGCCGACCTGATCGCCGAAACCCTCAAATGGGCGGCGGAATCGCCCAAGGCCGGCAACGACGCCTTCAATATCACCAACGGCGACGTCTTCACCTTGCATGACGCCTTCCCGATCGTCGCCGACGCCCTGAAGATGGAATTGGGACCGCCCCAGGATTTCCAGATCATCGCCGAGCTGGAAAAGCTGCTGCCGCTTTGGCCCGGCATGGTCCGCAAATACGGGCTGCGCGCGCCGGAGAACCTGAAGGCGCTGTTCGGCGAATCGCTGGAAGTCGGCGGCTCATGGACCGCGCCGATCGCGCCGACCGATGTCGTGCGCTATGG
>DATJHU010000128.1:0-20092 GCA_035493715.1 Alphaproteobacteria bacterium
ACCGCCTCAGAATAGATAGCTAGCTAATCATTAGCAAGCCACCGATCCCTTCTGGAACGACTCCCGGCTTGATTTATTCGCGATGCGGGCCGGATTTTTTCGGCGCGCCGCCGGCAGTGATATGCTTCGTTCCAGACGGGACCTTGGCTGAATTGGCAGTCGTCTGATGCTCCAGGTTGGCGCAATCCGCACCGGGTTCGTCCCCTGGATCTATGAAGGCGACGATCGCAGCGATGGGGCTTGCGAACACGCCGAGCGCGACAGCCGCCCCGCCGCGCACGAATGCCTCCGCACCCAGCCCGACATCCGGCTTCTTGAAGCTGCCGCCGATATCGATCGGGCCGCCCAGCGCGACCGGCGTCGGGCTCTTCGGATCGCCGTGCAGGCTAAGGTCGAAATGCTCGTCTTTCAGGCTGACCGTGCCCTTGCCGGTGGTGAGCGCCGCATCGGTATCGAGAACGAAGGTGCGCGGTGTCATCAGCCCGTCTTTCACGTCGAAATCGGCGACCATGCAGTGGAGCGCGATCTGGTCGTCGCCGACGATCAGCACGCCGAGCGCCTTGGCGACGTCAAGGCCCAGCAGGTTGGCGATCAGGTGGCTGATCCGGCCGTTATCGACCAGGGCGCCGGCCTGCCCGGTCGCCGTGGCGAGCGACGCGCGAACGGAGTTTCCGGTCCCATGCAGCCGTATCCGTCCGTTCATCGCCCCGCTGCCGCCGTTCTGGACACCGGCGGCCTTGAAGAACTCCGCAATCTGGAACTTGCTGAATTTCACGTCGTAGTCGGTCGCGACCATGTCCTTGCGCGCATCCAGCACCACGTTGGCGTCGATCAGCCCCCCGGCGACGCCGACTTTGAGCGGCGCCAACGTCATCAGGCCTTTATCGAGCTTCAGATGCAGATCGAGATCGTCAAGCGGCAGGGACCGCGCGTCGATATGATCGCCCTTGAAAGTGACGTCGGCATCGACGTTGCGCACCTCGTCGAAGTTGAGCGGCGTATCGGGCAGGACGCGCCCGCTGGCCACCTCTTTCTTTTCCAGCTGCTTCTGCATCGCCGAGACCGGACGGTCGCCCGACGTGGCTCCGGATGCGCCGATCAGCAGGCCCAGATCCGCGAAATTCAGGTTCTTGGAGCGCATGTTGCCGGCGACGAAGATGCGCGTTTCCTTGGGTTCGAACCTCAGCGATCCCTCCAGGTCGCTCTTGCCGACGGTGCCGTCGAAGTTCTTGAACAGCCAGGCCTTCCCATCGCGGTCGAGCGTTCCGGCCAGGTGATAGGGTGGGGTCGGCGGGGCAGGGATGCCGAAGATCGGATAGAGATCCTGCGCATTGTCGCCTTCGGCAGTGAGCTTGAGGTTCATGTCGGTCAGCTTGAAGGGGTCGGTGACCGTGCCCTTCACCATGACCTTGGTCTTGCCGACCACCGCGGTCGCGTCGATGTCGTAGGGCTTCGTGGTTTCGCGCAGATCGTCGAGCGAACCGCCCTTCAGTTTGATCGTGAAGGGTGCGTTCCGATAGGTGCCATTGCCCTCCAGCGTAAACGCGCCTTCGCCGTTGCCGCCGGTCGCCGCGATGGATTTGATCGTTCCGGTCAGGGTCGTGCGATGCGTGGCGTCGCGATAGGTGACCTTGCCGTCCGCGATCTTCAGCTTGCCGATCAGCGGCATGCTGCTGCGGTCGTTCGGGCCGTTGGACTCCTGGACGATATCCCAGTTCGCGACGCCCTTGCCGTTGCGCAACAGGTCGAGCACGGGGCGCGAGACCTCGATCAGCGGGAAGGCCAGCCTGCCGTGCAACAATTGCCTGAGATCCAGCTCGACCGCGATCTTGTCGATCGTCGCACCCTTGGGCGCGGCATCGAAGGCCGGCTCCTCGATGCGGATCGTCTCGAATTCGATATGCGGCACCCAATCCTTGGTGCCGGTGATCTGACCGTCGATATGGACCTGCTTGCCGGTTATCGCCGACAGGCGATTTTCCAGCGGCCCCCGCAGCCAGCTCCACTGGAAGAAGACGACAACCAGAACGACCGCCAGAACCGTGAAAACCAGCGTGCCGAATGCCCAGCGCGCGACGTTGCCCATACCCATAAATCCGATACTGCTTCGAACAAGCTCACGTGTTCGAAACCTGGGCTGGATGGCTTCGTTCCCCCCACAGGGCGCGCGGGGCTACTTGGCAGGTGTGTTTCCGGCCGGCCAGGGCATGATCGGAACGGCGCTGACACTGTTCTTCGGCGACCCGTCGATCAACTTGTCGCTATAGGCGAGATAGACCAGCGTATTGCGCTTCTGGTCCAGGAAACGCACGACGCGCAGCTTCTTGAAGACCAGCGATCGACGTTCGGTGAAGACCTCGTCGCCGGCGTCGAATTTCTTCTTGATCGTGATCGGGCCGACCTGGCGGCAAGCGATCGAGGCGTCGGACGTATCTTCCGCCAGGCCCAGCCCGCCCTTGATTCCGCCGGTGCGCGCTGCGGATAGATAACAAGACACGCCGTCGATATCGGGATCGTCGAACACCTGGACCACGATCTTGTTGTCGGGGCCGAGGAATTTGAAGGTGGTGTTGACGCTGCCCAGATCATCGGCCACGGCCGGAAGGCTGAGTAGAAGCAGCGCACACAGCGCGGTCAGGTTTTTGCGGGTAATGATCGCAACTCCGGGTTAGGGCCAGGCGCGTGCTTTTCGACGTGCGCCATCATGGCCGCGTTCAGCTCTCCGCCGAATATAAAGATGATGGCGGTGACGTAGAAGAACATGAGGGTGACGATGACCCCGCCCAGGCTGCCATAGGTCGCGTTGTAGTCGGCGAACGACCCGAAATAGAAGCTGAGGGCACTCGCCGCCGCGATCCAAAGAATCGTCGTGGTCAGCGCGCCCGGCAGGATCTGCCGCATCTCCAGTTTGGCGTCCGGCAGGATCCGGTGGAGTGCGATCACGCCGCCGGCCATCACTGCGATAGCGAAACTATAGCGCGCGATATGCCATAGGCTCTGGTCGGCGGGGTCCAGGAACAGGAACCAGGTGATCACCTTCCAGGCAAGCGGCGCCATTATGATCGCGATCGACAGCAGGATCAGCAAGATCGATCCGACGATCACGATCAGGAAATCCTCTGTCTTTCGCCACCAGAACGACCGGTTCTCGTCCAGGCCATAGGACAGGTTGAGGGCAAGGCGCAGAGCGGCGACGGCCGATCCCGCCGAATAGAGCGCAAGCAGCAGACCGATCGTGAGAAGGCCGCCGCTTCGGTTCCTGGTGACTTCGTCGATCGCCGGAAGCAGGGTCTTCATGACCTCGGGCGGCGCAAACATCGCCATCGTGTTCAGGAAATTCTCTCCCGCGCTGGTGTCGCCGAAGAAGGCGGCAACCGAAACCAGGAAGATCATGAATGGAAACAGCGAAAGCATCGCCGTGAAGGCGATGTAGCCGGCGATCTCGATCCCGTTGCGCGACACGAGGCCGTCGGCCGCTTTCCAGATGAGGTGTAGCGGCGTCGGCGGCTTCACTTGCTGGCGCCCTTGGCGTGCGTGTCCAGTCGTCGCTGCAGAAAGGCGAGGACAGCGACCTCTTCCGGCGTCAGGTCGGCGATGTCTTCGGTCAATTCGGCGTCGATATCCTCTCTGAGGCCCTTCGCCAGCGTGCCGTCCAGATACGCTTCGAACACCTCCGGATGGACATAGCATTTGCGGCAGATCGAAGCCGTGTTGCCGAGGCGAGCGGCGACTTCTTCGATCGCCTGCGTGATGTTGCGCTTGGCTGCGGCTTCGGAATCGAAGGCCGCGAATTCCTGAAGGGCCATCGCGGCCAGTACCGTTCCCGCCCAGGTGCGGAAATCCTTCGCCGTGAAATCGGCGCCGGTCGTTTCCTTCAGATAGTCGTTGACGTCGTCCGAACTCACGCTGTGCCGCTCGCCGTCGTGATCGACATATTGGAACAACTCGTATCCCGGCAGGTCGCGGCAGCGTTTGACGATGCCGGCGAGCTTTCGGTCCTTGAGTGTCAGTTTTCGCATCTTGCCACTCTTGGCGCGAAACTCGAACCGTACTGTGCTGCCTTCCACCGCGACGTGCCGATTGCGCAGCGTGGTCAGGCCGAAGCTGGCGTTGTCACGGGCATATTCGCGATTGCCGATGCGGATCAGCGTGGTTTCCAGCAAGCGCACGATGGTCGCCAGGATCTTCTCGCGCGGCAGCCCGTCATGCGCCAGGTCTCGCCTGACCCGATCCCGGATCGCCGGCAGGGCGCGCCCGAAAGCGATCATCCGGTTGTATTTCGTCTCGTCGCGGATGGTCCGCCAATCGGCGTGATAGCGATATTGCTTCCGGCCGCGCGCATCGATGCCGGTCGCCTGCAGATGGCCGTGCGGCGAGGCGCAGATCCACACGTCGTTCCAGGCCGGCGGGATCGCGAGCTTGCGGATGCGGGCGAGGGTGGTCTCGTCGGTGACCTTGTCGCCGTTTCTGTCGATGTAGGAGAAAGACCGGCCCGCGCGCTTCCGCCGGATGCCGGCCATATGATCGCCGACATAACGCAGGCCGGCCTGTTTCGCCATCGCGACGACATCGATGGCGGGAGCGCTTTCCGATGCGTGTTCGTCGGCATGCAGGAACATCGGCGTCTATCGGGGTTGGAGGACTTTGCCCCTATCCAACCCCGACGGCCGATCTTTGTTGCAGCAGCGGACTTTAGCTGTCGAGGCGGGCCAGGATCATGTCGACATGGCGGGTGTAGTAGCCATAGTCGAAAATGTCGTCGAGCTGTTCCGGTGTCATCAACGCGGTGACCTGCGGGTTCTGGCTGAGCAGTGTGCGGAAATCGTCCTTGCGTTCATCCCAAACCCGCATCGCGCTGCTTTGCACGGTGCGGTAGGCGTCCTCGCGGCTCATACCGGCCTGGGTCAGCGCCAGCAGTACGCGCTGCGAGAAAACCAGCCCCTTCAGCGAGTCCAGGTTCTTGCGCATGTTTTCCGGATGGATGACGAGCTTTTCCACCAGGCCCGCCAGCCGCATCAGGCCGAAATCAAGCGTGACCGTCGCGTCCGGACCGATCATGCGCTCAACGGAGGAGTGCGAGATGTCGCGCTCGTGCCACAGCGTGACGTTCTCGAGCGCCGGCGTCACCGCGGAGCGGACGACACGCGACAGGCCGGTCAGGTTCTCCGACAGCACCGGGTTGCGCTTGTGCGGCATCGCCGAGGAACCCTTCTGGCCGGGCGAGAAATATTCCTCGGCCTCCAGTACTTCCGATCGCTGCAGGTGGCGGACTTCAGTCGCCAAGTTTTCCATAGACGCGGCGATGATGCCCAGAACCGAGAAGAAATGTGCATGGCGGTCGCGCGGAATGACCTGGGTCGAGACCGTCTCCGGCACCAGGCCCATCTTCTCCGCGACATAAGCCTCGACCCGCGGATCGACCGTCGCATAGGTGCCGACCGGCCCTGAGATCGCGCAGGTCGCGATGTCGGCGCGCGCGGCGACCAGGCGCTCGCGGTTGCGCTTGAACGCCGCCCAATGGCCGGCAAGCTTGAGGCCCAGCGTCGTCGGCTCGGCATGGATGCCATGGCTGCGCCCGATGGTCAGCGTATGGGCGTGCTCCAGCGTTCGCTTGCGGATCGCCGCGATCACCGCGTCGATGTCCTTCAGAAGCAGGTCCGCCGCCTGGGTCAACTGGACCGCGAAGGCGGTGTCCAGCACGTCCGACGAGGTCATGCCCTGGTGCAGAAAGCGCGCCTCGGGCCCGACATGCTCGGCAACATTGGTCAGGAAGGCGATGACGTCGTGCTTGGTTTCCCGCTCGATCTCGTCGATCCGGTCGGGCTCGAATGCGCCGCGTTCCCAGATCGCCTTGGCGGCTTCCTTTGGGATCGTGCCCATTTCAGCCATCGCGTCGCAGGCGTGAGCCTCGATCTCGAACCAGATCTGGAAACGGTTTTGCGGCTCCCAGATCTTGACCATCTCGGGCCGGCTATAGCGCGGAATCATGCCTGTCTCTGTCCATTGAAAAATGAAAAAGGGGCGGGGCTGTCAGGGCCCCGCCCGGTTTGGAAATCGTCAATAACAGGTCCGGATCAGCTTTGCAGCTTTTCGACCGAGCCCAGGCCGTGGACCGTGGATTGCGTGTGGGGGTCGCCGAGGTAACGTACGTGGCCGACGCCGCGCACTTCGGCGGTCAGCGTATCGGTCGCGAACACTTCCGCGTCGCCCATGCCGTTCAGGGTGATCTTCATATCCTTGGTCTTCAGCTCTTTCAGCGACAGCTTGCTGGGACCGTCCATCGTGAGTTCGGCCGAATCCACGGCGCCGTCGGCGGTCAGCTTGACCGGCCCGTGGGCGGTGATCTTGATCGGGTCTTTCAGGCCCTTCAGCCTGATCTTGGCCGCGCCGTTCGCCTCCAGCGCCAGGAGATGCGGCATGGTGACGACGATATGCGCGCCCGAGCTGCGGCCCGCGACGATGAGTTTCCCGTCATGGACGTCCGTCGTGACGTTCTCGCTGTCCGGCGCGGTGACGCTCACCGACAGCGTGTCGCCGATCGTGATCGTGGCGTCGGCATTGTTCGACAGCTCGATGCGGTCGAACGGCGCGACGCTTCGCGTTTGGCTTGCGTCGATTCCGGGAACCGGCGGAACCGGCGGGATGGCTGGGATCGGTGGGATGGGCGGAACGGCCGGGATCGACGCCACGCTGTCCTTGGCCTTCTCAAGCGCCAGTTCGGCCTTCTCGCGCGCGCGTTCGGCTTTCTCGCGTGCGCGGTCCGCTTTTTCCTGTGCCCGGTCGGCCGCGTCCTCGTCGTCGGTGTCGACGGTGATCTTGGCGCTTGCGGTGTGATCGCCGTGTGTCAGGCCGATCGCCTTCAGGAAGCCGATAGGACCGTGCTGTCCGACGATGCCATAGGTCAAAATCGCGGCGACGCCCGCGATAATCAAAGGTGTGCGTGCAGAACCGGATTGCACTTTCTGCCTCCCGCCAACGATTCAGGTGAAAAGAATATCATATCGGCCTCTCTTCCGGGAGAGCCGCTATTTCCCTTTCGGCTCCAGCTTCAGCGAGACGGAGTTCATGCAATAGCGCAAACCCGTCGGCGCCGGGCCGTCCTCGAACACATGGCCGAGATGCGAGCCGCAGCGCGCGCAGGTTGCTTCGGTACGGGTCATGCCGTGGCTGTGATCGACATTGACGGCAATCGCCGCGTCGTCGACCGGTGCATAGAAGCTCGGCCAGCCGGAGCCGGATTCGTATTTCGTCTCGGCGCTGAAAAGCGCGTTTCCGCACGCGGCGCAGAGATAGGTGCCGGGCTCCTTGGTCTGCCAGTAATGGCCGGTGAAGGCGCGTTCCGTGCCTTTCTCGCGAAGGATATGGTATTCCTGGGGCGAGAGCAGCGTTCGCCACTCCTCGTCCGTTCGTTCGACCTTGCCGCTCATGCCGCGAAAATAGGTACGCTCCCGCGTACTGTAAACGGGTTTGCCCAACGCTGGCGGCTCCTCGTTCGAACCGATAAGCCGGTCGCGGGTTTGGTTGCGAAAGCGAGTTACAGTTAAGTTGGCCGTATGATTCGAAGCCTAGCTTTTCTCGCGGTTGTGTTGGGCCTGGCCGGCCTGTGGCCCGGCGTCGCCGGGGCCCAGGCGCCCGGTCCGCAGCCGGCGCCGGCCACCGAGGCCGCGCCGCCGCCCGCCGATCCGGCCCAGATCAAGGATCTGATCAAGACCATCAACGATCCGGCGGCGCGCGACCGGCTGACCAAACAGCTGAACCTGCTGCTGCAACAGCAGCGGTCAGCGCAGAGGGCGCCGGACGAAGTGCCCCTCGGGTCGCGCGTCGTAGGACTTTTGAGCGGCGAGGTGCGGGAGATCGCCGACGAATTCGGTGCGCTGGGGCATGCGTTTGGCGGATTGCCGGCCGCCGTCGCCTGGTTCGAGCATCAGATGGCCAACCCGGTCACCTTTGCCCGCTGGGTCGCGCTGGTCACGTCGCTCGCCATGGTCCTGGGCGGTGGCGCCGTCGCATTTGCGCTTGCCTATTTCCTGGTCCGCCGGCCGCGACACGCGGTCGAGCGTCGTAAACAGAACAGTGCGCTCGGGCGGTTCGCGTTGGGGCTGACGCGCCTGGTGCTCAGGCTGGTCCCGGTGATCTTTTTCGGGGCGGTCAGCTACGCGCTGCTGTCTGCCTTGGAAGTGCCCAGGCTGGTCGGCCTGGCGACGCTGGCGATCATCAACGCCACGGTGATCGTGCTGGTGGTAACTGCCATCTCGCGGTTCCTCTTCGCACCGCATCTGCCCGGCCTGCGTCTGCTCTCGATTTCCGACCGCGCCGCGGTCTTCCTCCATCGCTGGATCTGCTGGATCGCCGTTCTCCTGTCCTATGGCGGCTTCGGGATCGCCGCCGCCCGGCTGCTGGGATTGCCGGGCGTCGCCGCCCACGCTGCATTCAAGGTGGTCGGGCTGGTCGTGCTGGTCATCCTGATGTCGCTGGTGATCGGCAAGCGGGCGCCCGTCGCGGGCTGGATTCGCGGTGACCACAAACGGAAGAAAGGGGCCCCGCAGCAACACACCGCCTTCGCTTCCACGCGACGGTGGCTGGCCGATTTCTGGCACCTGCTTGCCGGCCTTTACCTTCTGGTCGTCTTCGCAACTTGGGCGTTCGCCACCGAGGGCGGCTTCGAGTTCGTACTGCGTGCGACGATCATCACGATCGTCGCACTCGCCGCCGCGCGCATCGCGACCGTCGCGGTGGAGCGGGTGGTCGAACGGGGAACGGCGATTGCCGCAGCCCCAGGTCAGCGCCTTCACGTCCAGGAACGTGCGGCTGCCTATCTTCCCGTTTTCCGCGGCCTCTCGCTGGTTGTCGTCTGGCTGATCGCGGTCGCGGCGATCGTCTATGTCTGGGGCGTCAATCCGCTGGCCTGGTTCGAGACCGACAGCGGCGAGCTCTTCATGAGCAAGGCGATCACGATCGTGTTCGTCGTCGTCACCGGGCTGGTCGCCTGGGAATTCGTGTCCGCGATCATCGAGAAATATCTGCTGGCCACCGGCCGCGACGGCACACTGGTGGAGAGAAGCCAGCGGGTGCGCACGTTGCTGCCGCTGTTGCGCAACGCCTTCACGATCTTCCTGCTGGTCGTGACGGTGCTGATCGTGCTGTCCGAGCTCGGCCTCAACATCGCGCCGCTGCTGGCTGGCGCCGGTGTCGTCGGGCTTGCGATCGGCTTCGGTGCGCAGACGCTGGTCAAGGATGTGATCACCGGCATCTTCATCCTGTTCGAGAACACCATCGCGGTCGGCGACGTGGTCGATGTCGGTGGTGGTCATGCGGGCCTGGTCGAGCATTTCTCGATCCGCACGCTCAAGCTGCGCGACAGCGCCGGCGGCGTGCACACAGTGCCGTTCAGCGCCGTGACCACGGTCGTCAACATGACCAAGGATTTCGCCTATTACGTCTTCAACATAAAGGTCGGCTACGACCAGGACACGGACAGGGTCGTCCAGGTGGTGACCGAACTGGGTAAGGACCTGCAGAACGACATGGGCTTCTGCGACCTGATCCTGGCGCCGATCGAGATCGTCGGCGTCGATTCCTTCGGCGGCGACGCGGTGGTGCTGCAGGCGCGTTTCAAGACCAAGCCGGGCAAGCAATGGTCGGTGGGGCGCGAGTTCAACCGTCGCCTGAAGAAGCGGTTCGGTGAAGTGGGCATACCGCTCAGCTTCCCGCAGAGCATGGTCCTGATCCCCGACGCTCAGGCGAAGATCGATATTCCTGCTGGTGCGCCCGTTGCGGTCGGGGCAGCAGAGGCCGAGACCCCGCCGGGCGATCCGCAGGCTGCCACTGCCGGTTAGCCGTCTTCCGGCAGGGGACAGCGCTCCGGCGCCCGCTTTGGGAGAGAGGTCGATCGACGGAGCCTTCAGTAATAATCCCATTGTGAGGCGGATATGCTCCGGATGAAAAGCACCTGATCCGCGCCAACAGTCTGATAACGCTGCATATTATATTTTGTGCCACCCCGATATTATTTATAAAATACTTTGCACAAAATGGCATTACAAATAATTAATATTGTAATCAAGCAACAAAAAGACCCTCGGCAGAGTTCATTGATTTGAAAGAAATTATAAGGCCGCATCGGTGCGCGCCAAACAATCGAGGCCGAAAATGCGTTTATCTCCTTATTACATTCCGGTGATTCTCGGCCTGGCGTTTGCAGTGCCCACGATCGGCGCCTCGGCGCAGGTGGCTGTCGGGATCGGGCTGACGGTGCCTCTCGCGCCGCCGCCGCTTCCAATCTATGCGCAGCCGCCGATTCCCGCGGCGGGCTATCTGTGGACGCCCGGCTATTGGCACTATCATCAGGTCGGCGGCTATTACTGGATTCCCGGAACCTGGGTTCGTCCGCCCTCGATCGGCCTCTTGTGGACGCCGCCCTATTGGGGCTACCGCGGGGGCGTCTACGCCTTCAATGCCGGTTACTGGGGCCCGCATGTCGGCTTTTACGGCGGCATCAATTACGGCTTTGGTTATGGCGGCGTAGGCTATGGCGGTGGCGAATGGCGCGGTGGGGCGTTTGCCTATAACCGCGCGGCGAATAATTTCGGGCGCACCCATATCGACAACGTCTACAACCGGACGATCATCAACAATCGTGGGCCCCGCACCAGTTTCAACGGCGGCGCCGGCGGTATCCAGGCGAGGGCGAACGCCCAGGACGAAGCCTTCGCTCGCGAACAACATGTCATGGCGACCGCGGAGCAGAGGGGGCACGAGGATGGTGCACGCGGCAACCTTGCGCTTCGCGCCTCGGAAAATCACGGCAGACCCGGCATAGCGGCAACCGCCAAAGCCGGCGACTTCGAAGGTCGCGATGCCGTAAGGGCCCGCGCGGCTGGGCGCGATGCGTCCCATCCCCGCGCTTATCGCGCCGCCGGTGGCGTCCATCCGGAACACCCTGCGCACCCCGCGCACCCGGAACATCCCGCTCATCCGGCTGCCGCCCGTGATGCTTCCGCACCGCATGGTCAGCAGCGTATAGCGGCTGACCGTCGCGGCGCCGCTCGTAACCAACACGCTCCCGCGGCACATCCGGCGGCGGCGCGTGCCGAGCACGCCGAGGCGGGGCATAAGCAGGGCGGCAACGACAAGCAGCACTAACGTTCGGATCGATCTCGGCTCGGCCGTACCTTCGCAAGAGGTGCGGCCGGACCTTGTCGTACCGGTATCGTTGCCCTCGGTCTCAGATACCGATCGTTTCCGCCAAGGTTTCGGCATCCTCGGCATCGATGATCGCCGCCGCGACCTGATACTCGAAGCCGGCCCGCCCAAGGGCGGCAAGATCGCGTTGCCGGTTATCGGCCCTGTTCGCTTGCCGGAAGGGGCCCAGGCGCCGCCGCTTGGCGAGGCGCATTGCCGCTTCCAGGTCGCCGGCGTCATCCCTCAATGTGGTCTGCGCCTCGGCGACGATCTCGGCAGGAACACCCTTGGCGCTGAGCTTCTGGACGATGATCCGTGTCGAACCACCCCGCCGGCGGAGTTTGCGAACCTGACTTTCCGCATAGAGCGTGTCGTTCACAGCCCCGGTTTTCATGTGCTGCGCGACCAGCGCATCGATCGTCGGCATCAAGGCGGCCGGATCGTCGCCATAATGGGCGGCCGACCGGGAGACTTTCCGCGCCAACACGCGGCGCAGGTTTCCCGAAGAGGTGGCGAAACGGCTGAGATAGAACAAAGCCGCGTCGGCCAGCGCTGCCGGCGTCATGCGTTTCGGCGGTTTGGGTTGCGAACGGGCCATCGGCTCAGCCTGACGTTGCAATGCAGGCTTGCCAAGAGCGGATTGCTCGCACGCGGAGCGCTACCTATACAGATTACATGGACTCGCTTGCGCCCTCCGAATCCGTGATCGGTCAACAGCCCGCGCCGCCGGCGCCGCGGATCATGGGCCGCATCAACTGGATCGGCTTCTGGACCTTGCTGGTCAAGGAAGTCCGCCGGTTCATGAAGGTCTATCTGCAGACCATCGCCGCGCCGGTCGTCACCACGCTGCTCTATTACGTCGTATTCGCCGTAGCGATGAGCAGCACCGGCGGCACAGCGACCGCCTCGGGACAGGTGCAGCTGTTCACCTTCCTGGCGCCCGGCCTGATCATGATGGGCATGTCGCAGAACGCATTCGCCAACACCTCGTCGTCAGTCATGATCGGCAAGGTGCAGGGCAATATCGTCGATCTGCTGATGACGCCGATATCGTCGATAGAATTGGCCCTGGCGCTGGTTCTGGGCGGTGTCGTACGCGGGCTGGTGGTCGGCGTGGTCACGGCGATCGCGATCGACTTCCTGGTGCCTGTTCGCATTCACGACATCTTCGCAGTGCTCGGTTTCGCCGTGTTGGCGAACATGATGCTGGCGCTCCTGGGTGTGATCGGCGCCATCTGGGCCGACAAGTTCGACCATATCGCGGCGGTGACCAACTTCGTTGTCATGCCGCTGACATTTCTCTCCGGTACTTTCTATTCCGTCGATCGTTTCCGGCCGGCGATTCGCACCGCCGCACACTTCAACCCGTTCTTCTACATGATCGATGGGTTCCGATATGGCTTCATCGGCCACGCCGATGCACCGCTGTGGCTCGGCGTCGCGGTGCTGGTCGGGGTCAATGCGGTGCTGTGGCTTGTGACGCTGCGAATGCTCGTCACCGGCTACAAGCTCAAGTCCTGAACCCAAGGTTCGGCAATGCTTGAGCTTCGGGCCGCAAACCCTTGTGGCAGCGTCATTCGCGCTGTAAACACGCTGATTTTTTGGGGGGTACCATGATCCCGGCAGTTATGCCCGTGTACGCCCGCGCCGACATCGCGTTCGAGCGGGGGCGGGGAGCCTATCTTTTCGACACCGATGGCCGCCGCTACCTGGATTTCGCCAGCGGCATCGCCGTGACCTCGCTCGGCCATTGCCATCCGGTGCTCGTCGAAGCGCTGGTCGAGCAGGGCAACAAGCTGTGGCACACCTCCAACCTGTTCCGCGTGCCGGGCCAGGAAAAGCTGGCCAAGCTGCTGACCGACCTGACCTTTGCCGACACGGTGTTCTTCACCAATTCCGGCGTCGAGGCCTGGGAATGCGGGGTCAAGCTGATCCGCAAGCATTTCTATTCGAAGGGCCAGCCTGAGAAGAACCGAATCATCGTGATCGAGGGCGCGTTCCACGGGCGGACGCTGGGCGCCATCTCCGCCTCGAAGGCCGAGAAGATGGTCAAGGGATTCGGCCCGCTGCTGGACGGCTTCGACCAGGTCGCGTTCGGCAACCTGAACGAGTTGCGCGCCGCGATCACACCGCAGACCGCCGCCATCAATATCGAGCCGATCATCGGCGAAGGCGGCATCAAGGTCGGCTCGGTCGAGTATTTGCGCTCGCTGCGCCAGATCGCCGACGAGTTCGGCCTGCTGCTCTATTTCGACGAGATCCAGTGCGGCATGGGCCGGACCGGCAAGATGTTCGCGCATGAATGGGCCGGCATCACGCCTGACGTCATGTCGGTCGCCAAGGCGATCGGCGGCGGCTTCCCGCTCGGCGCCTGCCTTGCGACCGAGGACGCGGCCAGCGGCATGGTCGCGGGCACGCACGGTTCGACCTACGGCGGCAACCCCCTGGCGGTGGCGGTCGGCGAGGCTGCGGTCAAGTTCATCTCCCAGCCGGAATTCCTGGCCAATGTCCGCGCCCAAGGCGCGACGTTGCATGCGCGGCTGGAGACGGTCGTCGCCGACCATCCGGACGTGTTCGTTGAGCTGCGCGGCGTCGGCATGATGCTCGGCCTGCGCTGTGCCGACGACGTCAACAATCTCGACGTCGTGAACGCGCTGCGTGCCAACGGGCTGCTGTCGGTCGGCGCGGCCGAGAACGTCATCCGCCTCCTGCCACCGCTGATCATCGGCGAGGCCGAGATCACCGAGGCCTGCCAGATCCTCGACAAGACGGCTTCGGCCGTGAAAGGCGCCAAGGCCTGACCATGCCAGCCGTCAATCATTTCCTCGATATCGACAAGCTGTCGCTCGAAACGCTGCAAGCGCTGCTGAAACGCGCCGGCGAACTGAAGGCGGCGCGCAAGGCCGGCAAGAACGGCCACCTGCCGCTGACCGGCAAGACGCTCGCGCTGATCTTCGACAAGCCGTCGACCCGCACGCGCGTGTCCTTCGACGTCGGCATGCAGGAGCTGGGCGGTTTCACGATCATGCTGACCGGCGCCGAAATGCAGCTGGGGCGCGGGGAGACGATCGCGGACACGGCGCGGGTTCTGTCGCGCTACATCGATGCGATCATGATCCGGACGCTCGACCAGTCGGTGATCTATGACATGGCGGCCTACGGCTCGATCCCGGTGATCAACGGCATGACCAAGCTCAGCCATCCCTGCCAGGTGATGGCCGACATCATGACGTTCGAGGAACGTAACGGGCCGATTGCCGGCAGGACCGTGGCTTGGGTGGGCGACGCCAACAACGTCATGACCTCCTGGATGCACGCCGCGGCCAAGTTCGGTTTCACCATGCGGGTCGCGACCCCGGCCGAGTTCGCGCCGCGCACCGCACTGGTCGCCTGGGCCGAGAAATCGGGCGCAAAGATCGAATTCGGTTCCGACCCTCAGGCGGCGGTGGCCGGCGTCGATTGCGTGATCACCGACACCTGGGTGTCGATGGGTGACGAGGACGAAGCCAAGCGGCGTCTCGAGATCCTGCATCCCTACCAGGTGAACGACGCGCTGATGGAAAAGGCGGGCCGCCAGGCGATCTTCATGCACTGCCTTCCGGCCCATCGCGGCGAGGAGGTGACGGATTCTGTCATCGACGGTCCGCAATCGGCCGTCTGGGACGAGGCGGAGAACCGCCTGCATATCCAGAAGGCGATCCTGGAGTGGTGCCTGGCGTGATCGCCCAATCATGATCGGCCTGGCGCTCGATGCCGAAACGGACCAGACCATCGACCTGATCCAGCCGTTTCAGCTGGAAATCTCCAACGTTCGCGGCCGGGTCGTGCGCCTTGGCGCGGTGCTGGACGATGTCTTTCGCCGGCACGATTATCCGCCCGCGGTCGAGCAGATGGTGGCCGAGGCGATTGCCGCGACCGTGCTGCTGGCCAGCCTGTTGAAATATGACGGCGTCTTCACGCTGCAGGCCAAGGGCGATGGCCCGCTGTCATTGATGGTCGTCGATGTGACGACCGCGGGCGACGTCCGGGCATATGCGCGGTTCGATGCCGACAGGCTGCCGGCGGCGGGCGATATCCCGGCCCTGTTCGGCTCGGGCTATCTCGCCTTCACCGTGGACCAGGGCGAGAACACCGAGGGATATCAAGGCATCGTCGCGCTGGAAGGCACTGTGCTGGCGGACTCCCTGGCGCATTATTTCGCCCAGTCCGAGCAGCTTCTGACCAATGCCAAGGTTACGGCCCGGCGCTATCCGGAGGGGTGGCGGGCAGGGGGCATCCTGATCCAGCACCTGCCGGACGACGATGCCGGCCGGATCCTGAAGAGCCCGGGCGAGGACGAGGAGGATTGGCGCCGCGCGTCGATCCTGATGAACACCGTCGCCGACGTCGAACTGTTCGACCGGACGCTGCACCTGAACGGTTTGCTCTACCGCCTCTTCCATGAAGAGCGCGTCCGCGTGTTCCCGCCGCACGCCGTGCAGCGCGGCTGCCGCTGCTCGGCTGAGCGGGTCGCCCGCGCGCTCAGTTCGATTCCGCCGGATGAGATCGAAGAACTCAAGATCGACGGCGAAATCGTGGTGACCTGCGAATTCTGCGGCACGGAATACGCCTCGCGGGACGGGCGGCAGTTTTCAGAGAAGGCGTAGGGCGGAAGGCGCTTCCGCTTTTCCACCCTACTTTAGGCGATCGTTCCCGGATCAGTCCGCGTTGCGGCGGCCGATGATCGAGAGGAATTCCTTGCGGGTGGCTTCGTTGTCGCGGAAGATGCCGATCATCTGGCTGGTCACCATGTTCACGCCGGGCCGGTGGACACCGCGGGTGGTCATGCACTGGTGTTCGCCTTCGATCACCACTGCAACGCCGTGCGGGTTCAGTACGCGGTCGATTGTGTTCGCGATCTGGGCGGTCATCTTTTCCTGGATCTGCAGCCGCTTGGAGAAGATCTCCAGCACGCGCGCCAGCTTGCTGATGCCGACGACGCGGTTGCGCGGCAGATAGCCGATATGCGCGGTGCCGATGATCGGCACCATGTGGTGCTCGCAATAGGATTCGAAGCGGATGCCGCGCAGCACGACCATGTCGTCATATCCGGCGGTTTCCTCGAAGGTACGCGTCAATATCTCTTCCGGGTCGAGGCTGTAACCGGAGAAGAACTCCTCGTAGGAGCGCACGACGCGCTCGGGCGTCGCGCGCAGGCCCTCGCGATCGGGATCGTCGCCGGCCCAGCGCAGGAGCGTACGCACCGCCGCCTCTGCCTCCGCGCGTGACGGGCGGGAGAGATGGTCCGCATCGCTCTTTCCGGAGACGGTCGCGAGAGTAGGCTTTTGAGACATCGGATGTTCCGTAGGGTTTTCGGCGCAAATTGGCCGTTGAGTGTTATGCTTCTTTTCTAATACGAACTATCGAGAGATTTAGTTCAGTCGGATGGGCTGATAAGGGCTGTCGAGCGAAAAAGCAGGAATCGCGACGTCGAACAATTCGCCGCTCGGCTTCTCCTGCATCTGGTACGCGCCCACCATGATGCCCGAGGGGGTGTCGAGCGGCGTCCAGCTTTGATACTCGAAGGCGTGGCCGGGCTGCAGCGTCGGCTGTTCCCCCACGACACCGGGGCCGCGAACCTCCTTCACCCGGCCGACCGCGTCGGTGATCCGCCAGTAGCGCGAGATCAGCTTCACCGTTCCCTGGCCGTGGTTTTCGATCCGCACATGGTAGGACCAGCGGAATTCGTTCTGGGCAGGCGCGGATTCGTCCTCAAGATAGGAGGGGCTGACCGTCACGGTGATGGAGCGGGTGGAGGCGGTATACATGGCATTCTGACTGCGTGTGCCGACCATGCCGGCGGTCAAGAGACCATACGCCACGTGGCGCGGATGTGAATAGACTTCCGTCCGTGCGCCGCGAACGGGCGGAAAAGGCGAATCCGAAATTGCCGACCGGGCGGCGCGCATGGTACCCAGCGCGTATGACGATCACGCTCGAAACGCCCGATGATATTCCCGATATCGAGGTTCTGCTCGACCTCGCTTTCGGCTCGGAGCGTTCGGGGAAAACCGTCTATCGGCTGCGCCAGGGTGTAAGGCCGATTCCCGAACTCTGCACGGTCATCCGCGAGGAAGGCGTGCTGAAGGGCACGTTGCGCTTCTGGCCCGTCGTGATCGGCGCGCAGCGCGTGCCGGCGTTGTTGCTGGGCCCCGTCGCCGTAGCGCCTGCCGATCGCGGCAAGGGGTACGCGCGCGAGCTGATCTGGGCCGGGCTGGAGCGGGCGCGCGAGCTTGGCTACCGCATCGTCCTCCTGGTCGGCGACGAGCCTTATTATCTCAAATTCGGCTTTACCCGCGCCTTCACCACGGCGCTTTCGCTGCCCGGGCCGGTCGACCTGGATCGTTTCCTGGGCTTGGAGCTGCAGCCGCGCGCGCTCGCCGGCGTCTCCGGGATGGTGAATCGGGCGGAACCCGACGAAGCGCAACCGCGGGTGCGGGATTCGGCCGCTTAGGATTTACTATTCACGCCGCGTCGAGCGGCGTATTTTTGGGCGTGAGGCCGGATAAACGGCGAGCGGGGGAAAGCATGCTTAAACGCGCGCGACAGGAGCCGAAAATCGATTGTTCGCCCGAGGAATGGGCCGCGCGGGTCGATCTCGCCTGCGCCTATCGCCTGTTCGATCACTTCGGTTGGCACAGCCTGATCTACAACCACATCACGCTTCGCGTGCCCGGACCCGACCGGCATTTCCTGATCAACCCGTTCGGTCTGCTGTACCGGGAGGTCACGGCATCCAACCTGCTCAAGGTCGATCTCGACGGCAACAAGCTGACCCCGTCGCCGTGGGAGGTTTGGGAGGCCGGGTTCGTGGTGCACAGCGCGGTGCACCGGACGCGGGAGGACCTGCACTGCGTGATGCACACGCACACAACCGCCGGCGTCGCGGTTTCCTGCCAGGCCGACGGCCTGCTGCCGCTCGATCTGACATCGATGCTGTTCACCGGCCGCATCGCCTATCACGATTTCGAGGGGATCACGACCGACAGGGCCGAGTGCGAGCGCATCGCCGCCGATCTCGGCGACAAGCGGGTGCTGATCTTGCGCAACCATGGGCTGCTGACCGCGGGCGCGACCATCGCAGACGCCTTCCAGGACATGTACCAGCTGGAGCAGGCCTGTAAGATCCAGCTCACCGCCCAGTCCAGCGGCGCGAAGCTCACTTTCCCGGACACCTCCGTCGCCGCCAAGACCCGTCGCCAGGGCGATGCGTCCATGGACAACGCCATGGCGGCGCGCAACGCGATGCAATGGGCGGCGATGCGCCGCTGGATGGAAGAACTCGATCCGAGCTTCATGAATTGAAGCTCGCCAATTGAACATCAACAGCGCGGTTAACATCGCCGACCTGCGCAGGCTGGCGCAGAAGCGGCTGCCCAGGCTTGTCTTCGATTATATCGATGGCGCCGCCGAGGACGAGGTCGGGCTCGCCGAGAATCTCGCGGCTTTCCGGCGCCACAAGCTGGTGCCGCGCTACCTGACCGACTGCTCGGCGATCGACCTCAGAACCTCGCTGTTCGGCAAGGACTACGCGCTGCCCTTCGGCATCGCGCCGACCGGATTCGGCGGCCTGTTCCATCCCAAGGGCGACCTGCTGCTGGCCGATGCCGCGCGCGGGGAGGGCATTCCCTACATCATGTCGGGCACCAGCAGTGCGGCGATCGAGGATTTGCCGCCCGCGTCGGCCGCGAACGGCTGGTTCCAGCTCTATACAGGGCGCGACACGGCTATCGACGAGGATATCGTCCGCCGCGCCGCCGATGCCGGCATGAAGACCCTGGTGCTGACGGTCGATTCGGAGGTCAGAACCAAGCGCGAGCGCGATATCCGCAACCGCTTCAGCGGCGAGGGGCTGAGGGCCGCCCTGGTGCTGGAGGCGCTCATGCATCCGGCCTGGATCGCCGGTTATCTGCTGGATGGCCGGATGCCGGCGTTCCGCAATTTCGCACGCTATGCGGGCAGCGAACGGGCGAAGCCGGTCTGGAAATACATGACGAGCCACTTGCCGGGGAACCCGGTCTGGGCCGACCTGGAACGCTATCGCCGGCTGTGGAAAGGGCCGTTGGTGGTAAAGGGAATCCTCCATCCCGACGATGCAGTCCAAAGTGTGGGGCTGGGCGCGGACGGCATCATCGTGTCCAACCATGGCGGCAGGCAGCTCGACCGTGCGCCGGCCTCGATCGACATGCTGCCGCTCATCGTGCGCGCGGTCGGCGACCGTGCGACGGTGATGCTGGACAGCGGCGTGCGTCGCGGGTCGGATATCGTTACCGCACTTTGCCTGGGCGCCAGGTTTGTCTTCGTCGGTCGGGCAACGCTCTTCGGTCTCGCTGCGGCGGGGCAGGCCGGCGTCAATAAGGCGATCGCCATCCTGCGATATGAACTCGAAACGACGGGTCGCCAGATGGGCTGCGCTTCGATTGCGGATTTCGGACGGCACCGTCTTCACCCACCCGCTTGAAGGCCTTGTTCCGGCACCCTATAAGTCGATCCGACGCGGGTGTAGCTCAATGGTAGAGCAGAAGCTTCCCAAGCTTACGACGAGGGTTCGATTCCCTTCACCCGCTCCAATGATTTCAATAGCTCTGAGACGTGACATTCCAAAATCGGCCCTTTGGGGCACGATTTGGTGCGCTCAGGTCTGAATCAATAGAGCGGACGAGGGGATGGGAGAGGCGGAAAAGCGTTTATTTCCCCAGTCGGCGCAATCGGTAACGGCAGGCCTGATCTGACCCCGATCGTCATTGCGTAACGTATTTCTTCAGTAGAGCGACGAGAATGTGCGGATCGGGTCCCTGCCGTCCCACCTCTCATGGGCCTGACGGATTCGCTGGAACAGGTCGAGCGTACCCGGCAGCATGTCGTAAAGCTC
>DATJHU010000129.1:0-24699 GCA_035493715.1 Alphaproteobacteria bacterium
GTTGCCGCCCGGGCCGACGATCGAAAACGCCTGCGTCACCTGCAGCCAGAGGGCGTAGATGACGAAGATCGCGAAAAGCCAGGTCGGCTTGGGCATTTCCTTGCGATCGCGCACGGCCCACAGCCCGATGGCGATGCCGCCCATGATCAGCGACAGGTTGGTGAACTGGTCGGCGTTATAAACCGCGCCCGGCGGCATATATTGCAGCCACTCATAGGCCAGCGCACCCGCGAACGGGAACATGACCGCGATCGGCAGCAAGATCAGGTAGCTGATGAGAAACAGCGCTTCAGTGATCATCTCAATCGAACCAAGCTGGCGCGGAACCTTTCGGCACGCGCCGAGACGGCCGCAGGTTACTATAAATCCTCAACAGATTCTATGTGCCGCAAGGTCCGTGACCGGCGCGCCGACGGCAAAGCGTCTGTTCGCCGTGGCGGGACTGCGGTAAAGCAAAGGATTATACGGAAATTCGATTATTCTGGATCGGGGCTGCAGAATTGCCGCGGAACATCAGCACGGTATCGCGATGACTGGAAGCAAGGGACCGATCGTCCGGGCGCGGGCGCCACTCCGGCTCGGGCTGGCCGGCGGCGGCACCGACACCTCGCCCTATTGCGACCAGTTCGGCGGCGCGGTGCTGAATGCGACCGTCGACATGTACGCCTATACAGTGATCGAGCCCACGGATAACGGCCGGGTCGTGTTCCGCGCCGCCGATGTCGGTCAGGAGGTTGAGCTGTCGGCGGACGAAGCCGTCGGGATCGAGATCGCCGATCCGCTGATCCTGCATCGCGCGGTCTATCGCCGGATCGTCCGCCAGTTCAACGAAGGCCGGCCGCTCTCGTGCCGGGTCACCACCTTCTGCGACGCGCCCCCCGGGTCGGGCCTCGGTACATCGTCCACCGTGGTCGTTTCGCTGGTCCGCGCCTACACCGAATGGCTCAACCTCCCGCTCGGCGAATACGAGGTCGCGCATCTGGCGTTCGAGATCGAGCGGCTGGACGCGCGGCTGATGGGCGGGCGGCAGGATCAGTATGCGGCTGCGTTCGGCGGCGTGAACTTCATGGAGTTCTATGAGAACGACCGCGTGATCGTGAATCCGCTCCGGGTCAAGGACTGGATCATGTCGGAGCTGGAGACGTCCCTGGTGCTGTTCAACAGCGGCGTCTCGCGCTCCTCCGCCGCGATCATCGCGGAGCAGACGGCCAACATCACCTCGCACGAAAGCAAGCCGCTCGACGCGATGCACGAGTTGAAAGCCGACGCCTATGGCATGAAGGAGTCGCTGCTGAAGGGCAATTTCAAAGGCTTCGGCGAATTCATGTCGAAATCCTGGATCGCCAAGAAGAAGCTCGCTGCGTCGATCACCACCCAGCATATCGAGCGGATCTACGAGGCGGCGATGGCCGCCGGCGCCACATCCGGCAAGGTGTCGGGCGCGGGCGGCGGCGGCTTCCTGACCTTCCTTGTCGATCCCAGCCGCCGCGTGGACGTCATCCGCGCCCTTGAGAAGCAGAGCGGGCAGGTAATGATCTGCCACCTGACCACCCAGGGGAGCGAAGGGTGGAAGATATATTGACCGGCGGGCGTCGCTGATGCGCGCCATCCTGCTTGCCGGCGGCATGGGCACGCGGCTGCGCACTGTTGTGCAGGACGTGCCGAAGCCGATGGCGCCGGTGGCGGGCCGGCCGTTCCTGTCGCATCTCCTGGATTATCTGGAGGGGCAGGGGATCGACGAGGCGATCCTGTCGGTCGGCTATCTGCGCCACGTCATCATCGACGCGATCGGCGAGCAGCACGGCGGCGTCCGTATCCGCTACGCGATCGAGGAAGAACCGCTCGGCACAGGCGGCGGCCTGCGCAAGGCGCTCGCGATGACAGGCGGCTTCCCGGTCTTCGCGCTCAACGCCGACACGCTGGTTCATCTCGACTACAAGGCGATGCTCCGGCATCAGGCGGAAGCGGGCGCCAATCTTTCGATTGCCCTCCGTGCCGTCGAAGACACGACGCGCTATGGCAGCGCCAGGGTCGAAGACGGCCGCATCGTCAGCTTCGCCGCGGCGGACCGGCCGGGGCAGCCCGGGCTGATCAATGCCGGCGTCTATCTGTTCGGTGAAAACATCCTGGCGCACGGCCTGCCGCCGGCCTTCTCCTTCGAACGCGATTTCCTGGAGCCGAAGATCGCCGAGCTCAAACCGCTGGCCTTCGTGGCGGACGGCTATTTCATCGATATCGGCGTGCCTGAGGATTATCGGCGGGCGCAGATGGAACTTGCCTAGTCGGTGTTCCTTACAACATGGACAGATTGGGAGAATTTCGCATGGATCCGACGCCGGGAAAGCTCGTCGGCCGGTCGGTGCTGATTACCGGCGGCGGCGAGGGTATCGGAAGGGGCATGGCACGGCGGATGGCGCGCGAGGGCGCCTCTATCGTGATCGCCGACATCCAGGGGGAACTTGGCGAGCGCACCGCCCAGGCAGTGCGCGATGAATTCGGAACCGCTTGCGTCGCGATCACAACGGATGTGTGCGAGCGCGACCAAGTGCTGCGCGCCGTTGACGGCACGATCGCGGCGTTCGGAGCGATCGACATCCTGGTCAACAATGCCTGGGGCGGCACGAAGATCATGAGGCTGGAGGACAAGACCGACGAAATTCTCGACCGAGGCCTCAAAATGGCGCTGTGGCCCACATTCTGGGCAATGCAAGCGGCGTTCCCGCACATGAAAGCGCGTGGCTGGGGGCGCATCATCAATATGTGTTCGCTCAACGGCGTGAACGCGCACATGTATTCGGCCGAATACAATATCGCCAAGGAGGCGGTTCGCACGCTGACCCGCACGGCGGCTCGCGAATGGGCGAAGCACGGCATCACCGCGAATGCGATTTGCCCCGGCGCGGCGTCTGCGGCTTTCGAACGCTATCGCGCCAGCAGTCCGGAAAACGCCGCGAAGACTACGGCGCAAATCCCCATGGGACGGATCGGCGAGCCCGAAGACGATATCGGGCCGGTTGCTGTCTTCCTGGCCTGTGACGACAGCCGCTACATGACGGGCAACACGCTGTTCGTGGATGGCGGAGGCCATATCAACGGCGTGCCGTGGGAACCGGCCTTGCCCGCGTGACGCGGGACGGAGCTGCCTAAAGGCGCTTGCTCATATAGACCGTGAACCCGCCCATGAACGGTTCTTCGCGGTCGATCGCGTAGCCAAGTTTTCGGTACAGCGCGATGTTCTCGGCAAAGAGCCTGTTCGTGTAGAGCCGGATGGCGGAATGCCCCAATGATGCCGCCACCTGTTCGGCATGTGCCAGCAGCGTTCGCCCGAAGCCTTGTCCCTGAAAGGCCGGCGAAACGGCAACGTTCTCGATCAGAAGACAGTCGGCTTCGGGGATCAGCTCGATGAGCCCGACCGGATCGCCCGTCAGATACAGCAGGTCGATCCGATGTTTGCGTACGGCTTCGTCATAGTCGGCCTTCATGGGCATAGGTTCACGACCGATAATCGGGATCCACTTTGCGTAAGCCGCCCGTGTCAGGCTGCCGACGATCGCGGCGTCTCCGGGATTGGCGCGCCGGATCGCAATGCCTTCGGCCACGTGGAGGCGCGGCGTTCCCATTTTGAACCAGGCATTGGCAATCTTGCCGTTTTCCACTTCGTAAATGGCGATGACGTCGATCTCCCCCGGCCCTTGCGGAAAGGTACGGGTCACAACCTCCCGGTCGACGACGATATTCCCGACCACCATGCGATCGGTCAGCCGGCCAAAGAGATTGGCCTCCTGGAAGCGCGCCACGTGCCGCTCCCTGACCGCATTCGCGCCATCGGCAAGCAGCTGCGACGGAAAGGCGTAATACCGGCAATCGTCCGCCCAGCATTGCATAAAGGCGTCGATATCGCGGGCATTATAAGCGTCGAGCTGTCTCTGCACCGGGAGCGAAGTCTCGAAGGCGCCTTGGTCGACAGTCATTCTCGTTTCTCCAATTGAAAAAGCCCCCGCGACGGCAATCGCGGAGGCTTGAACGGTGTCTTGGACGAAAGCTGGGTTTCAGCCGGCGGGCGAACCCGTCAACAGCCGCAAACGTATGTTTCCAGACATGGCAAAGCCGCCGCGGGTTTCGCGGCATCGGCGTCGTTCTGCAAGGAATTGTGCGCGGTACATCTTGTTGATCATTCTCGAACGGCCAACCTTGGGTCGTCAAGGTCAAGCACCGGCCTTTCGCGCCAAATCCACCACGCGCGTCGCGTTCGTGGACCAGTAAAATCCCTTCTCGGTCAGCGTCGCGCGGCCCTGCGCGCCGATCCGCTTGCGCAAATCTGCGTCCTGGCACAGCCGCAGGATCGCATCGGTCATCGCCGCGGGGCTTTTCGGATCGACCAGCAGGGCGTCCTCGCCGTCGGTCAGGACCTCGCGGATGTTCTGCTGGTCCGGCGCCACGACAGCCTGGCCCAGCCAAAGATACTCGAACAGCTTCAACGGCGAGGCGTAGTCGTTGATGCCCGGCAGCAGCGCGATGTCGAACGCCGCCGATTTGCGTACTAGCTCGTCGCGGCCGATCACGCCGGTAATGGTGAAGCGGTGGGTCACCTTCCGCTCGGCCGCCTGCGCCTCCAACTCGGCGCGCACCGGGCCGTCGCCGATGATCAGCAGATGCAAGTTCATCCCCTCGCCGTGCTCGGCCAGGAAATCGATCACGCGGTCCATGGCGTGCCATTTGCGCACGAAGCCGGTGAAGCCCAGCACCAGCCGCCCGTCCAGCCCCAAGGCCGCCTTGGCCGCGTCCACCGAAGGCGCGTTGCCGAAGCGCTTGGGATTGATCCCGTTCGGAATGACCGCGATGCGTTCGTCCGGCACACCATAGGCTCGCACGTCGCCGGCCAGCACCTCGGTCACCGGCAGGACGTAATCGACATTGTTCCAGACATGGCGCTGGCAGGCGCGCGCCAGCCATTTGATCCTGAGCCCGTCATGCCTCAGCCGTTCCTCGTAGAGCGGCCCGTTGACCTCGAGCAGCAGGGGAATCTTTCGCCGCTTGCGCAGCCATACGCCGGCCAGCAGAAACAGGCTGAAACGCTCATAGATGAAGTCCGGCTTGAAGGCCTTCACCGCCTTTCCCAGGCGGCGATAGGCCAGGAAGTTATAGCCGACTTCCATCACCTCATAGAGCGCGGCCGGGATCATGCGCTTGATGAAATCGATCGAGGACGGGCTGTCCCCAAAACTGGCATTGTCGAAGCCGGCGGGCCCGACCAGGATGGTCTCATGCCCCTGGTCGGCCAGCGCCTCCAGCATCTCTTCCAGGTGGACCGCCTGCCCGTCGCGCGACGCGATGCGATGGTGGAACAGGATCCTCATGCGGCGATCAGGCTGTCGAAGCCGCCGAGGCGGCCCTCCCAGCTGAAATTCTCGACCACGCGCTTGCGCGCGGCGGCTCCAATGGCTTTGGCCATCTCCGGTTCCTGATACATGCGGAGGGCGGTGGCGGCAAAGGCGGCCTCGTCGTTGGCGAGTACGACCTCGCTTCCCTCGACCGCGTCGATGCCTTCCAGCGCGTCTGAGGTAACGACGACAGGCTTCGCCATCGACATCGCCTCCATCACCTTGTTCTGGATGCCGCGCGCGATCCGCATCGGTGCAACGCCGGCCGTACAATAAGCGAGATAGGGCCGCACATCGGGCACCCGCCCGGTGACATGCACGCCGGCGATCGCGGCCAATGCCTGAACTGCGGGGGAGGGGTTGGAGCCGACGATAAAAAACTGCGCGGTCGGCAGCGTCCGGCGGATAAGCGGCAGGATGCCCTTCGCGAACCAGGTCACCGCGTCGACATTGGGGATGTAGTCCATCGTGCCTGTGAAGACATAGGTCGGCAGGCTTGTGTCGAATGGCGCGGCGTAGTCGCCGTCCGGATCGAAATAGGCGTACTCCACGCCGCTCGGCACGCCGACGATGGCCTTCGCCCGGTCCGGGATCAATTCGCGGAAGATCTTGGCCTCGGGCTCGGAGACGAAGGTGCTGTAGTCGGTCTCATGGGCGATGCGTTTCTCCAGGTTGAAGACCAGCCGCGCCTCGCGCCCATAGACCCAGTTCATCGGGAACGAAGCCTTGGCGGCGTAGGCCCGCCATTTCTCCGAATCCACGTCCGCCAGGTCGCAGATGCGTTTGCGCCCCTTGTGCGGGTGGTCCAGCACGTAGTGCGCCATGTTCGACGAGCAGATGAAGATCACATCGGGTCGTACCCGGTCGAGCATGTGACGCGTCCACTCCGCAAGACCCTGGTGGCGATAGAGCGCGACCGACAAGGCCTGCCCGGTCAGCAGCGCCTTCACGTGGCTCAGATTGTCCCGCCCCCGGTCCAGCCCGCCGAAATAGGCGTCGGTGCAAAGCGCGCGCACGGTCTCCACATGCTCCCAGTCGCGCGGATCGTCGATCAAGCAGCCGAGATGGACGTTATGGGTCTTGCCGAAATGCTTGAGGATCTGCAGCGGGCGGATCTTCTCGCCCTTGATCGGCGGATAGGGGATGCGTTGGGTCAGGAAGAGAAGGTCGCGCTTCGGGGCATGAACATGTGCGCTGTCGCTGACCATTGGGAACCCTTAAGGCTCGGCGACCGGCAATTCTGCACCGCCGCCATTTTCTGTTTCTACCCTATTGATGCTGCTGATGCGGTTCAACAACCCGCGCACGCAACCCCGCTTGCGAAACTCGTAATCATAACTATAACAGTTACGTATCGAATTCGAACTTGTAGGTTCGCGGATGATCCTGGTTACCGGCGCGTCGGGTCATGTCGGGGGAGCGGTCGCCAGACTGCTCACCGAAAGCGGAGATCCTTTGCGTCTGATGGTGCGCGATGCCGCGAAAGCGCCCGTCATTGCCGGTGCGGAGATCGCCGAAGCGGACTATGCCGATCCGGCATCGCTCGGGCGCGCCATGAACGGAGTGCGAACCGCCTTGGTCGTGTCAGGGAGCGAGCGGGAGGGAAAACGCGCACTTCTGCATCGCAACGTCTTCGAGGCGGCTGCGCGGGCCGGCATCGGGCATCTGGTTTACCTGTCGTTCCAGGGCGCGTCGGCATCCTCGAAGTTTGCGGCCTCGCGCGACCATCATCTGTCCGAAGGCTATCTGCGGGAGACGGGGATTCCGGCAACGGTCCTACGGGACAATTTTTATCTCGACCTGATCCCCGAGTTGGCTGGAGCGGACGGCCTGATCCGCGGGCCGGCGGGTGACGGCCGTGTCGCCTGGGTGGCGCGAGACGATGTTGCAGCGGTCGCCGCGGCGGTGCTGCGCGACCCGGCGCGCTATCCCGGTGTTTATGAGTTGACCGGACCGGAGGCTTTGTCGCTGGCGGAAACCACTCACCGGCTTTCATCGCTGCCCGGCCGCAAGCTGGGCTACCACGACGAATCCTTGGAGGAGGGGCGAGCGTGGCGCCTTGCCCAGGGCGCACCGGAATGGCTGGTGGATGGCTGGCTCGGCTCCTATCTGGCCATTGCGGCGGGGGAACTTGAGCCGGTCAGCGATGTAATCGAGCGGATCCTGGGTCGCCCGCCTCAAGGACTTGAAGCCTATTTCGCACGACATCCCGAATTGCTTGCAGGCCCCGGAGAGGCGGGCTGATGGTCAATTCCAAGCTGACCGTGGGCATTCATATGCTGACGTTGCTCGCTTTCGCCGACCCCATGCCGTTGCCGTCGGAGACGATCGCCGGCAGCGTCAACACCAACCCGGTGGTCGTTCGGCGGCTTCTCGCATTGCTGCGGAAGGCCGGCTTCGTCGACAGCAACAGCGGTCCCGGCGGCGGTTGGCGGCTGGTGCGCCGGCCCGAGGAGATCAGGATGTCCGACCTGCGTGCCGCGCTTGAAGAAAATCGAGAAGTCTTTCCGTTGCACAATGCCAAGCCCAATGCCGCCTGTCCGGTTGGCGGAAAGATACAGGGCGTGCTGGTTGATCTCTACGACGACGCTATCCGCGCTGTGGATCGTCAATTGGCCAAGACGACCGTTGCGGATGTTTTGACGTCGATCCTGACCCGGCCCGTTCCCTAAAGCTTTTCGATATATCACCGAAAGAATCGTTGGTTTGAACCCTTGTTTCCGTTATGTTCATGCCTATGTTACCGGGAACCGCTCGATGGCGAGGCTGTTAATAGTACAGTCTGGGCGTTCGGCCGGGCATGAGACCGCAACACGTCAACGAGCCCGAAGCCGATGAGCCCAATCAGCCCTTCGACCCGCTCTGTCCCCAAAGATCTGACGTCACGCTACCAGGCGATCCGGTTTGAAACCGAGGCGCGGGCGGCGCCGCTGACGGCTGAAGATCAGCAGGTCCAGTCGATGCCGGATTGCAGCCCCGCCAAATGGCATCGGGCGCACACGACCTGGTTCTTCGAGACGTTCCTGCTGTCTGGCCTGCCGGGTTACACGCCGTTCGATCCGGCTTACGCCTATCTCTTCAATTCCTATTACGAGGCGGTCGGGCCGCGCCATCCGCGCCCTGCACGCGGTATGCTCACACGGCCGGGCGCCGAGGAGATCGGCCGTTATCGCGCCTATGTCGATATGGCGATGGCCGATTTGACCGAGCGCGGGCTGACGGCCGAGCAGGCGGATTTGCTGGAACTCGGTCTCAATCATGAGCAGCAGCATCAGGAATTGTTGCTGACCGACATCAAGCATGCCTTTTCGCTGAATCCCTTGCGGCCGGCCTATGGTGCCGCCCCCGAGATCGCGGAGGCGCTGCCGGCACGGGCCGGCTGGGCCGAGCTTCCCCCCGGCATCTATGAGGCGGGCGCAGGGGCTGAAGGGTTCGCGTTCGACAATGAGCGGCCGCGCCACCGCCATTATCTGCATACCGCCCGCGTTGCCACCCGTCCGGTGACCAATGGCGAGTATCTCGAATTCATGGTGGCTGGCGGTTACGCTCGGGCGGAGTTCTGGCTGTCCGACGGTTGGGCCAAGACCCAAAGCGAAGGCTGGCGGTCACCGCTTTACTGGACAGACTGCGACGGCGGCTGGTCGGTTTTCGGCCTGGACGGCGAGAAGCCGCTGGACCCCGCAAAGCCGGTCCAGCATGTCAGCTTCTACGAGGCGGCGGCTTATGCCGCGTGGCGGGGCCGGCGGCTGCCGACGGAGTTCGAGTGGGAGGCGTTCGCCGCCCTGGCCGGCGCGTCGCGGACCGGTGTCGGGCGGGTCTGGGAATGGACTGCCAGCGCCTATCTGCCGTACCCCGGGTTCCGGACCGCTCCCGGTGCGGTCGGCGAATATAACGGCAAGTTCATGTCCGGCCAGATGGTGCTGCGCGGCGGGTCCTGGGCCACGCCTGCAGGACACAGCCGTGCGACCTACCGGAATTTCTTTCCGCCGGCCGCGCGCTGGCAGGCAACCGGCATCAGACTTGCGGAGGATATGTGACCCAATCCCATCACCTTGCCGCCCTGGTCGATCTGTCGCCCAGCACGGCCGAATTCCGCGACGCCGTATGGTGCGGCTTGTCGCAGCCGCAGAAATCGATCCCGGCGAAGTTCTTCTATGACCGCGAAGGCTCGCGCCTGTTCGAGGCGATCTGCGAGACGCCGGAATATTACCCGACCCGAACCGAGAAGGCGCTGCTGGCCCGCATCGCGCCCGAGATCGGCGCGCTGGTCGGCTCCGGCCGTACGATTGTCGAATATGGCAGCGGCGCCGGCGAGAAGATCCGGACCATGCTGGACAATCTGCAGGATCCCGTCGGCTATGTGCCGGTCGAGATCAGCCGCGCCCGCCTGATCGAGGTCGTGGACGAACTGGCGGCCGACTATCCGGCGCTGCATATCGCCCCGGTCTCGGCGGACTACACCAAGCCGTTCAACCTGCCTCAGCTTGGTTCGGAATCTCCGCGCTGGCTGGGATTCTTCCCGGGCTCGACCATCGGCAATTTCACCCTGCCGCAGGCCAACCAGTTCCTCTCGGCTGCGCGCCGCATGCTGGGGCCGGGAAGCCGGTTCGTGGTCGGCGCGGATTTGCGCAAGGACATCGCCATCCTGAACGCCGCCTATAACGACGCGGCCGGGGTCACGGCGGCCTTCAATCTCAATCTGCTGGCGCGCATCAACCGCGAGCTGGAGGGTACGTTCGATCTCAACGGCTTCTTCCATCGCGCCTTCTATGAACCCGAGCAGGGGCGTATCGAGATGCACCTGGTCAGCAAACGCGTGCAGAAAGCCAGCGTCGCCGGCCGGGTTTTCGCCTTTTCCGAAGGCGAGACCATTCACACGGAAAACTCTTACAAGTATGACCTGGAGCAGTTTCGCGGGCTGGCAACCAGCGCCGGTTGGTCGCACCGCGCGGTGTGGACCGACCCGGACAGGCTGTTCAGCGTTCATCTGCTCGCCTGCGAGTAACGCCGGGGTCGCCTGAACGCGGCCCCGCTACCGGGACCGACCATGGCGCACGCGACACCGATCCATCTCGACCTGCTGTCCTCCGTGGCGGACCGCTTCGACGCGGCCGTGCTGGACCAGTGGGGCGTGCTGCATGACGGCAACAAGGCGCCGGAGGGAGCGATCGACGCCGTACGGGCGATGGTCGCCGCCGGCAAGAAGCTCGCTGTTCTGTCGAACTCGGCGCGCCTGGGGTCGGACGCCAACGGGCGGCTCATAAAGCTGGGCTATGACCCGGCCTGGTTCGTCGGCGTGATCACATCGGGCGAGACGGTGCGCGACATGCTGCGCGACCGCACCGATCCCTTTTTCGCGGCGCTGGGCCGCTCGGTCTATTTGATCGCGCGCGATGCAACGCTTCTCGAAGGATCGGATTATCGGCAGGCGGCCAATCTGGACGATGCCGACTTCATCCTGCTCGGCAGCTCGACCGCGCCGGAGATGTCGTTGGCTGAGGACTACGCCGCGCTGCTGACGGACGCGGCGACGCGCGGCCTGCCGCTGATCTGCGCCAACCCGGACCGTGTCGGCATCGCCGGCACCGGCTTCATCGAGGGGCCGGGCACGCTGGCGGGCTTTTATGAGGAGCAGGGCGGGGTTGTCCGCTATGTCGGCAAGCCGCACCCGGAGGTCTATGCAAGGGCGGCGACGTTGCTCGGCGGCATGCCGATGAACCGCATCGTCGCGGTCGGCGATTCCATGGAGCACGACATCGCCGGCGGCCACGCGGCAGGCTGCCTGACGGCTTTCGTCGAAGGCGGCATCCACAAGGCCGAGGTGGTCGAGAGCGGCGGGCTGGCCCGCGTCTGCGAGCGCTTCGGCGTGACCCCCGACTTCACCATCCCGAAGCTGCTCTGGTAGCGAACGGCTACTCCAAATTATACCCGAACACCTGGGTCTCGGCCGGCATCGTGCCGTGCATGACGGCGGGACCGACCTTCTCGACCGTCAGGCTCTTGCCGCTCTCATAGATACCGTCAGCCTCGCTCGGCGGCTGCCTGACCTTGCCCTCCAGCACCTGGGTATCGAACACGAAGGGCAGGCCGACCGAATTCAGCGCCGAAGGTCGATCCATCACCTGGAAATGCAGGTGCGGCGCGGTCGAGCTGCCGGTATTGCCGACTTCGCCGATCTGCTGGCCCACCGTCAGTTCGGAGCCCGGCTTGATATCCTTGGGGATGGTGCCGGTCTTGAGGTGGGCATAGAGCACATAATGGCCGTTCCCGATGTCCTGGATGATATGGTTTCCGGGTGCGTTCTCGGCCGTCACGCCGACCGCGGGGCCCGGAACCTGTTCGGCCATGCCGTCGGAAACCTCCACGACCTTGCCGGCCGCCGCGGCCAGAACCGGTGCGCCGAAGAATTTCCATGACTTTACGTCCTTGACCGGCCCGGTGCAGCACCCGCCTGCGTCGTCGATCTGCACATAGTCGATCGCGAACTGCTCGGGCGCCTTGAAATCGCCGTTCGTCGGCAATGTCGCGCCCCGATGGGCGTTCACGATCTGGCAGCAGCCGTTGCTGTCCCACCAGCCATGGCCCTTCAGCGGCGGATGCAGCACGACCGGCAGGTCGCAGCGCACCTGGAGCGGATTGGTCAGTCCTTCGATCCGGTCGTGGGTCTTCGCATCGGACACGACGATCCTGTGCGATAGCAACGCCGGCACCTGGGCGCTGTCGCGGTAGGCGACATCGAAGAACATGATGCCGGCCGAACCGCCGGGGATCCGTGCGGTGTACTGGCCTGGTTGGCTGAACAGCTTCACCTTGCCGGCGATGGGCTGGTTTGCGGTGTCGACCGGCTGGTTCTTGCCGGTCGGCGCGAACCCCTTCGTCGGATCGACCGGTGTCACGCTGTCGATGTCGACCGGCTCCGGTCGCGCGTTGATGACCTCCGCGGCATAGGCGATGTGGGTGTAGCCGTCCGTCGCGCTGACGGGATAGAGCGCATCCTGCATCACCCGCACGGTGACCGGCGTGATGCTGATCTGCGGCAGTACCGATGACGCCGGAACGTTTGCGCAGTCGGCCAGCGCGGGGATAGCGTGCGCAAAGGCCGCAAGCGCAACGGCTGCGCTCAGAAATTGCCTCAACGTTTATCTCCCTTTGGAAAATTGCGGGGCACGGGACGCCCCAGCACCGCCAGCGCGTCGCAGATGCTGTCGATATGGCGCTCCACGGCGCGTGCGCCTTCGTCGATCACCTCCTCGGCACGGTCGAACTCGGCCAGGCCGATATGGCCTATATGCGGGTCGATCGTGATGTCCGGCGGATCGCCGGCAAGGCGGGAGCGGGCGATGCGGTGCTGCAGGATGTTGAGCGAGGAGAACATCACGCCGAACAGGCTCGGATGATCCGGCTCGCGCTGGAATATCCGCCGCCAGAACGGGGTCTTGCGCGCTCTTTCAGCCGCTTCGTGATCCTGCTCAAGCAGGTCGAAGCCCGCTACTGTCTGGATTCGCGCGCCGTTGCGCCGGGCGGAGCCGATGGCGTCGGCGTTCAGGTTGACCGCGATGGTCATCTGCGCCTCCATCGCCTGGCAGGCCGCGACCGGCACAGGGTTGACCAGCGCGCCGTCGACCAGCCAGCGACGGCCCATCAGAATCGGCGGAAACACGCCCGGCAGCGAGAACGAGGCGCGTAGCGCCGGTACCAGAGGCCCGTGCTTCAGCCACACCTCGTGCCCCGTGCCCAGATCGGTCGCGATGGCGATGAATGGCCGGTCCAGATCTTCGAAATTCAGCTTGCCCAAATGCTTCTCGAGCGTTGCCATCAGGCGCGCGCCGTTGATCATGCCGCCTGCGTTCATCCGGAAATCGAGATAGGACAGGATGCGGAACCGGTTCAGCGACCGCGCCCAATCCTCCATCACGTCCAGCTTGCCCGCCAGATAGGCGGCGCCCACCACCGCGCCGATGGACGTGCCCGCGATCAGGTCCGGCCGGATGCCGTATTTCTCCAGCGCGCGCAGCACGCCGATATGCGCGAAGCCGCGCGCCAGGCCACCGCCCAGCGCCAGACCGAGGCTCGGTTGCCAGGTGACTTCACCGTCCGGCGCCATCTTCGACTGTCCCATCCTTTTGTGAGTCGGGCGGCACTATGCTAGACAGAGCAGGGCAACGCCAGGGCGAGAATCGGCCTGCCCGACACTGTTCGCTAGCTAGAAGCCCTTGACCCAATCCGACCGCCAGAGCCATTCGCTCGTCCTTCTGAAACGCCTGTTGCGCACGTATCTTGCGCCGCATAAGGGGCAGCTGGCCGTCGCCGTCCTGCTGATGATCGCGGCGTCGATCACCACCTCGGGCAAGGCGGTCCTGATCCGCTACATCTTCGACACGATCTTCGCCGAGAAGCAGGTCGAGTGGATCCTGCCGATCGCCGGCATCGTCTTCGTGGTGTTCATATTGGGCGGTTTCGCCGCCTACGGCTCAAGCATCATCCTGAACCGGATCGGGCAGGGGGTGGTCACCGACATCCAGCGCGACAGCCTCTCCCATCTGATCGACACCGACATCGCCTTCTTCCACGACCATCCGGCCGGCGAGCTCATCTCCCGCCTGACCAACGACGTGGAGGAGATGCGCTACGCCATCGTCGAATCGATGACCAATTCCGGTACCAACGCGCTGCGCCTTGTCGGGCTGCTCGGCGTGATGTTCTGGATGGACTGGCGGCTGTCGGTGTTCAGCATCCTCGTCTTCCCGCTCGCCGGCATCTGGGTCGGCCGCCGCGGCAAGCGCATGCGCCGCGTGTCGAACTCCACCCAGGTCGAGCGCGGGCAGTTCGCCCATATGCTCAACCAGACCTTCCAGAACGTGCGCCACATCAAGGCCTACGGCATGGAGGATTACGAGAAGCGCCGGGTCGGCGACACGATCCAGAGGCTGTTCATGCTGGCGCACAAGGGCTTCCGCATCTCCGCGATCTCAGAGCCGGTGAACGAGCTGCTGGGCGCGATCCCGGTCTGCGGCCTGATCATCTATGGCGGGCATGAGGTGATCGCCGGGCGCACCACTACCGGTGCGCTGATGGCCTTCATCTTCGCCTTCCTGTCGGCCTATGAGCCGATCAAGCGCCTGGCGAAGACCAGCGCGGTGATGCAGCGCGGCCTGTCCGCCGCCGAACGGCTGTTCGCGCTGTTGGACGAACCGCCCACCATCCGCGACCGGGAAGGGGCCAGAGATCTCGCCATCGCCACCCCGTCGATCCGGCTGGAGAATGTGAAGTTCGCCTATAAGAGCGGCGCGCCGGCGCTGGAAGGCGTGACCATCGACGTGCCCGCCGGCAAGACGGTGGCCCTGGTCGGTCCCTCGGGTGCCGGCAAATCGACGGTGCTGTCGCTCATCCCGCGCTTCTACGAGGTGGACGCGGCGGGTGGCGCCGTGCTGATCGACGGGCAGGATGTGCGCGGCGTGACCCTGAAAAGCCTGCGCGCGCAGATGGCGCTGGTCAGCCAGGAGGTCGCGCTGTTCGACGACACGATCCTCTCCAACATCGCCTACGGCCGGCCGGGCGCCAGCGAGGCTGAGATCGTCGCCGCGGCCAAGGGCGCGGCCGCCGATTTCATCGAGGCGCTGCCCGAGGGTTACCAGACCCGCGTCGGCGAGAACGGAGTCAAGCTCTCCGGCGGCCAGCGCCAGCGCATCGCCATCGCCCGCGCTCTGCTGCGCGGCGCCCCGATCCTGCTGCTGGACGAGGCCACCTCGTCCCTCGACGCCGAATCCGAACGCATTGTGCAGGAAGCGCTCTCGGTGCTGGGGCAGGGGCGGACAGTGCTGGTGATTGCCCACCGTCTGTCGACCGTGGTCAATGCCGACCTGATCTATGTGATGGACCGCGGCCGCGTCGCCGAAAGCGGCACGCATGCCGAACTGATGCGCAAGGGCGGGCTCTATAGCCGGCTGTACGGAATGCAGGCTGCGGAGCGGGCCGTGGCAGCCGAGTGATTGGACGGGGGGTGGGTTACGGTTCCGTAACCCACCCCCCGATTGCTATCGTGTTCGCCTAAACGATTACCACCAGCGCTCCGCGCGCCAGCCGTCGCCGCGATGCGTGTGGGCATAGTTGTAATAATGCGCGCGGTTCGCGCGGCGCCAGGCGGCTGCCTCGCGCTGGTTCTCCCAGCGATGCCACGCGTGGGCGCGATCCCAATAACCGTCGCGATAACCGAATGCCACGCCGCCCGCCGGGCCGACAGCAACGACCACCCTATCTGCGTGCGCCGGTTGAGCCGCCATCAACGAACCGCCCGCGAGGGCGAGCGTGAGGAATACGGCTTTAATGCCCGTTCTCATGTGTGCCTGACTTTCTGTGAAGTTGCCAGCGCACCCGTTTCAGCGAGCCCTACCCGTTGGCGTAATGAAGTAACTGTGGAATCTGCGGGTTGTTCCCGCGTGCGGCGGAGCGGCCTTTCCGGCGCAGCGCCCGCACCATCCGGCTTGCCTTTTGCACTTACGGCTGGATTTGCACGAAGCCCTGCTGGACCAGCTGGACGATCCTGAAATTGGCGCCGCTGTTGATCTTCACGCCGGGCAGCATGTCGCCGTTGACCCAGCCGTTGGCGGCCATTGTCTTGCCGCACTCCTCCATCGCCACCCCGTCGCGTTGCAACGCGGCGATCTGCTCTTTGTAGGGGTTGCCGCCATGCCATTTGCGCACCCGGTCATAGGTGGCATCGCCGAGCAGCATATAGCCCGCATCCCCATGGAAGACCGCGACGATTTCGGCTTTCGTGCCGGCGGCGCGGAATTGCTCCGTCATGGCACGAAGGAAGGAAAGGCCCGTCGGCTCATCGCCCTCGAAGTCGCGGTGGCTGATATTCATGACCACCTTCGCCTCGGCGAGCTTGACCGGAATATCGATCCTGAGAGCGGGCGCAGCCGTCGTCTGGGCGGCGGCCGGGGCGGCGAGTCCCAACGGGGCGAGCAAAACTCCGGCAAGCAACGCGACGATGACTGTCTTCATGTTTCCCTCGTAAGCTATGCCGGAAGAAGATCGTGAAATAGGATCCAGGGCAAATGAAAACGTTAGGCGGTATATCGAGGGGAGCGTTGCCCGCCGTTTTCCCACCCGCACGATCGACGAACGCGCTCCGTTCAACCGCGCTAAAGGTGCCGAATGCCGATTCCAGATACCGAATCCAACAAAGCGCTCGTGCGCGCCTTCTTCGCGCTCATGAATTCGGGAGATCCGGTGAAAATGGCCCGGGCGGTCGATTTGCTGGCGGATGATGCGACCTACTGGATTCCGGGCGATTGGCCCAATGCCGGCACGTTCGACAAGGCCGCGCTTGCAAAAATGGTCGAGGTTGCGACCGACATATTCTCCGGCCCCCTGGAAATCGACATCCACGGCGTCACCGCCGAAGGTGAGCGCGTTGCCGTGGAGATGGAAAGCCACGGCACCTTCAAGGACGGCCGGCCCTACAACAACACCTACCATTGGCTGTTCGTGGTGCGGGACGGCCGCATTCGCAACATCAAGGAATATACCGACACGGCCTATGCCAACCGCGCCTATTACGGCCCGTTTTAGATTGGCGGCAGGCTGGCGTGTGCCGAACGCAGGTCGGGTCGGATTGTCTCGTCACATTTCCTTACCGCCGATCTCCAGCAGCAGCTTGCCCACCGACTCCCGGTTCTCCAGCCTCAGATGCGCCTCCGCCGCCTGTTCCAGCGGGAACACGCGGTCGACATGCACATCCAGCCAGCCTTCGCTTAAGCCCTGGAACACATCGCCCGCGCGGCGCAGCAGATCGTCCCGGGTCTGCAGGAAATTATGCATCATGCCGCCCGCCAGGGTGATGGATTTCGGCATCAGCAGAAATGGCTGGAACGGCTCGGCCGGGCCGCTGGCGTGGCCGAAGACGCAGATCGTGCCGCGCACGCGCACGGCGTCCAGGTTCTTCAGGAAGGTCGTCTGGCCGACCCCGTCGATGATGTAGTCGACGCCCCGTCCGCCGGTCAGTCTCTGCGCTTCCTCGGCGAAATCCTGTCGGGTGTAGACGATCGCCTCGTCGGCGCCGGTCGCCTTGGCGATCGCAGCCTTCTCGTCGCTCGACACCGTGCCGATGACCCGCGCGCCCAGATGTTTCAGCCACTGGATCAGCAACAGCCCCATGCCGCCGGCCGCCGCATGGACCAGCACGTTGGTGCCGGGCACGATCTTGTATTCCTCATGGACCAGGTAATGCGCGGTCAGCCCTTGCAGGATGGTGGCGGCGGCCTTGTCGAACGGAATACCGTCGGGCAGGGGGATCAACTGCGCGGCGTGGACTGCCTGATATTCGGCATAGGCGCCGGGAATGGGGCACCAGGCCACCCGGTCGCCGGGCTTCACATCGGTCACGTCTTCGCCGACCGCCGTCACCGTGCCCGCGGCCTCCAGCCCCGGCGTGAACGGCACCGGCATCGCCGCGCCGATGGCGCCGCGCCGCATCCACACATCGGCGAAATTGACCCCGGCATAGGCGACCTTGACCAGCGCCTCGCCGGGGGCGGGTTGGGGAACGGGGACGGTGGCGACTTTCAGCACATCGGCCTCGCCGATTTCCGTCACCCGAATTGACCGCATGTTTCCCGTCCCCAGTGTCTTCGAACTTCGTTACGCCATTCTTGCGCTGTTCGCCTGCCGCAGGAACCTAAAAAACCGAGGCTTCAATGATTGAAGGACAGCAGGAGGCTGGCGGTGTCTCCGCGCTGGCTGCTGCGCACCCGGTCAGCCAGGCGATGGACAAGGTTGGCGGAAACCCGGCGCATGGCGGCATCGAGATCGTCGTCCCGTGCGTCGAGCAGCGCAGCGGCGTCCGGCATGCCGTCCGGCGTCAGGCGTAACGCTCTCCCGGTATAAGTGAGCGTCGTCACCAGATTGAATTCGTCGAAGCTGGCGGTGAGCGTGACCGGCCCGTCCATTCCGGCGTCCCGCAGGGCCTCCAGCGCTTCCCCGACGGTAAGGCCGGCGCGGGTGACGACATCGGCCCGTACGCCCCAGAGCCGGCCGTCTCGTTCCAGCGCCTCCGCCGCCTCGTGCGCCTCGTTAGCCCGCGCCAGCGCGTGCTGTTGCGTCTGCTTCGTGCCGATGCGGAAAATGATGTTGAGCCCGATCGCCGCCAACGCTCCGACGGTCGCGCCCGAGTGCAGGATGTCGCGCAGCCAGGCGGGGGATTGCTGCGCCAGTTCAGGGACCAGCATGACGCCGGTGCCGAAGGCGACCGCCAGGCCCACGGTGAAGGCTCGCCGTCCGTTCATCAGCCGCGACATCACCAGCTCTATGCCGGCGCTGATCATAAAGGCGGCGCCGTAGAGCAGGACGCCACCGACCACTGGCGGCGGGATATGCACCAGCAGCTCGGAGAGCAGCGGAAAGAACGACGCCAATACCAGGAACAGGCCGGCGGCCACGCCCACGCGCCATGCGGCGACGCCGGAGGCATGCGCCAGGCCGACATTTGCCGCCGACGTGCCGCCCGTCAGCGTGCCGGTCATTCCGAACAGAAGGGTGCCGATGCCCAGGCCGGTCACGGCGCGCGCGAGCAGGCCCATGTCGGCGCGCCGCCAGCGCGCGTCGGTGATCCGGTCCATGGACATCGTGTTGCCGGCCTGATCCATGATCGCGACGAGTTGAATGACGGTGAGCGTCACGATCGGTGCAAGCCGGAATTCCGGCCATGGGACATCCAGGTCGAACATCGGGGCTGCGACGGTCGGCAGACGCAGCATGTGTCCGGGCGGATGGGCGCCGGTCAGCATGGCGACCGCCGTGCCGGCCAACGCGCCGATCGGCATCGACAATCGCCGCCAGCGCGGCGATCCCCACACCGCCAGCCCCATGATGACGGCGATCGTCACGATCGCGGCGGCGGCGGCGGTACCGGAAATCTGATGCTGCCCGTCGGCCAGGCCGACGCTTCGCGGGACCCCGTTTCCCACCAGCGTGATGCCGATCATGATCAGCACGACCCCGACGACTTCCGGCGGAAGGAGCGGCCGCAATCGGGGCACGAGGCGCGCCATGGCGATTGCCACGAACCCCGCCACGATCGTGCCGCCCATCACTGCGCCCAGGCCGTAATGCAGCGTGAACCCGATCTGGATCGCCATGCGTCCGACGCCGGGGATCGTGACCAGCAGCATTCCGGCGCCCAAACGCCACGGCAGCGCCTGGACAATGGTGCTCAGCCCCATGACCAGCACGGTGGCGCTGACATAGGCGGCGGTTTGCCGCTCATCCAGCCCGATTGCCTGGCCGGCGACCGCCGCATAGAGCGTAAAGACAAGGGCGAGAAGCGCGTGCTGAAGGCCCATTCCGGCCAGCACGGGCAGCGGCGGCCGGTCGTCGACCGAATAGACCATCCCCTCGGGGCGTTCGCGGGGAATTGCGCGCGCGGCGGGGCGGAGCCAGGGGGGCAGCAGAAGGCGGAGTTCTTTCACGAAATGGCGGACTTTGCGGTCTTCCCAGGATGGCGGTTAGCTGACAATCCACTGAAAGTTACCGGTAATCAATACGACTTGGCCCGGTCTCGCCCTGCGATCGGACCAGATATACCGCAGGCTGTTTTGTCTGTTCGACAGCGGAAACAGAGCGCAATCTGGGCGGTGGCTGGGGAGAACGGGAGCGAGAAGAACCATGCCCAAGATCGACAGCGAGACCCTGACCGAACAGCAGAAGAAATGGTTCGCCTCCGTGCGGGCCGGACTTGAGAAAGAAACCGGCAAGTCGCTTGCCGAGTGGATCGCGATCGCCAAGACATGCCCCGAAACCAAGCATCGCGCCCGGCTGCAATGGTTCAAGGAAAAGCACGGCCTGTTGCAGAACCGCGCAAGCTATGTGCTGAGCGAAGCCTTCCCGCCGGAGGCCGGGTGGGATGAGCCCGAGGCGCTGAAGAACGCCCTTTGGACCGATCCGGCCTCGCGCGCGATCTTCGATGCGGTAGAAGGGCTGGTCAGGACCTTGCCCGATATCGTGACCGGCCAGCGCAAAGGCTTCTCCGCCTGGTCGCGCAACTATCAGTTTGCTGCCATGCGGCCGATGAAGGGCGGCAAGGCGCGTTTGGGACTGGCGGTGCCGCCGGAGGCCGACCCCGCGCTGGAGCCGGCGAAGAACGAAGGCTGGTCCGAACGGCTCACGTCCGCGACCGTGTTGAACAGCCCGATCGATGCCGGCCCCGGGCTCGCGGCGTTGTTGCGGTCCGCCTGGGAGGCAAGCTGACACCACACTGGGCAACCGGTCGGCCAGCCTGTGCATTCGCCGAGCCGGCACGGTTTTTGACCACACGATAACCGGATCCGGCTATAATGCCTCCGGTGGCGGCCGAGGAGGAATATCCATGCGGCGGTTGATAACGGCGATGTTCCTGGCCGGTCTCGGTCTCGGTGGGCCGGCCGGCGCTTATGAATACACGCTGCAATACACGCCCAATTCCGGCGCGCGCGGACTTGTGGTGGCCGGTTACGCGTTCAGCGGCGATAGCGTGGTCGGCAATTGCAGCTACTATACCGTCAGCAGCGGCTCAGGGCGCGGTGGCGGGTATCACTCGACCAAGACCTACTACAATCAAACCTGCACCTGGAGCCTGTTCGGCAACCTGTTGAGCGTCGTTCCCGGATCGCCGACCGCGCCGGCGCCGCTTTCGACCTCCGGCGGCGTGACCGTCTATGCCGAAAACGCCGAGGGCGATACCACCGGTGTCGATACGGCGCGGGGCAATATCGGTTTCGTGAACACCCCCTCGGCCCAATACGAATGGGTGACGCCGAGCTCGATCCAATTCCTGTCCGGCCAAAAACCGCTCAATTTGCTGCTCACGCTCACCAATGCCGGCGATCGGCCGCTGGTGATCACCGGCTTCGACCCCTCAGCCGGCCTGGCGAAGGCGTCGGTCCGCTGGACAACTTGCACCAAGCATCCGATCAAGACCGGCGCAACCTGCAATATCGATATCCTCTACGATCCGCGCGGCATTTCCCGCGGCGACAATCCGTACACGGCGTACGACACACTGACGGTCGGCGTCGTTTCCAATTCGGGGCAGGCGCCCGATTTTACGGAATCGATCGAAATTCCGATTCCTGCGGGAGGGTAACGGCGTGGACGAGGATCTCCAGCGTCTGACTCGCGACCAGCTCATTGCTGAAGTCACGAGGCTGCGCGCCGGAATTCGGGAGCATCGCGACAGCACCGGCCACGATCTGTGCTGGCATCATCCGCAGCTATGGGGCCTGCTGCCCGAACGGGTCGCGCCCGAGATCGCGGTGCCGCCCTGGCCGAAATTCCTGCGCGGTTGCGTCAAGTACCGGGAGTCGCTCGACCGCGAGGCGCCGGACGCGCCTGTCGCCGACGTGGAGTTCGGCGGCGCCTCATAAGACCCGCCATCGGGAATAGCGCAGCAGGCGCAGCGCCGAATCCGCGCTTTCGATCAGGCGGTTTATCGGGCGGTTGAGCACGGATTGGCGAAGCGGTATGTCGAACTGGCGTGCCGCGCGCTGGGATATTTCCCGGATCATCTCTTCTGCCTCCGGCGAGATGCCGCGGACGACGAGCTCGTTGATCGGGCTGCTGTCTTCCGGCGCCACAATATCGTCCCAATGGCGCGCCCACACCGCCTGTGCGAAGCGGTCGTTCGTATTGCGATAATCTGCCGCCATCCGCGCGCGCAGATCCGGGCCGACGCCTTGGAAACGCTCCGCATCGTAGCCGCCGTCCTGCACTTCGCGTTCGACGAAGCGCATCAGGTTGCGCGGCAGAACCGAGAGGCGGGCATGGGCGCGCATCACACGCAGGCGCCGCGAAATCTCGACCGACAGCGGCCCGGGGCTTCGATTCTCGACGCGCGCCAGATCGGCCGGCCGCAGCAACGGGGTCACCCGCTTGTCCAACTCCAAGGCAGTCAGCAGCCGCATCAGGATGGGCGCATCCGACAACCGGTCGCGCACGGCCACGGCCCGCACGCGTCCCGAAAAGGCGTCGATCCACGGTTGGATCAGCGTGGCATAATCGAACCGCCCTGAATGGGCCAGGTTGGGGGCGAATTCGGCAAACGTCCGCCGTTCGTTGATCATCTGGGTGCGATGGGTATAGATCGAATTCAGAAGCTCGCTCTGCGGCTTCACAGCCGTAATCGCCTCGGCTTCGAAGCCATGGGCGGTGAAGAACTCGCTCAAAATCTGCGGAACGCGGAAGCGTGGTTGCTGCTGGATGAAATCCTCATAGGATATCAGCACGACATCGCCGTCCCATTTCCGCAGCTCGGTGGACAGGGCCTGGAGCAATTCCACGTTTTCGCGCCGCGGGCGCCGGCCGTCGAAGGTCTCGCCGAAATGCTGGTGGCTGATATGCGGCATTGCCCGCGCGCTGGCAGGGGTCAGGTCGGGATAGAGCATCCCTTCATCCTTCAGCTGCTGACGCAATCTTGCCAGGACCCACTGAAGTGACGTGGATCCGGTTCTCGGCATACCGATATGAATTATGGCGCGGCGCATCCCCCTTATTGGACGATTCCACTGCGTTCGCAAAGGTGTGGAGGAGCCGCTTGATCGAAAGCTGAATGGAAATTAGGGGCGATCGTCGCTTGGCGTTAGGCGACATTCATCTCCGTTGGATTGGAGGAGAGTCGTGCTTATCGGCCGCGTCTTGTTTGGCGTCGGCCAATGCCCGGCGACGCGACCGCGCCGCATCCGTTCCCGAGACGATATCGATCCTCAGCGTATCCCGAAACGCCTCCAGCAAAGCAGCGTCGTCGAGCTCCGATTCGCAGAAATACCGTTCGAAAATCTCCATGTTGAAGCGGAGGACGCGCGGTTTGACATGCCGGCGATCCACCGTCCATGCGTTGTTGAACAGGTACATGACGACTTCATAGCTGGGAAAATAGAACAGCTTGGGGTCGTCGTGGTGCAGTTCACGGTACAACTCGTCGATTGCGACACGCAGAATGGACTTGGACACCGCGTTCGCGGACAGGCAGCTGACATCGCGAAAAGTCGCCTGCAGCGGGATCGGCGAAACCGTGAATATTATGGACGCGTCTGGGCGGTGTGTCCGAATAAGGCGGTGAATCGCCCGCAGGTTTTCGAGATTTTCGGCGACCGAAGAAACCCTGAACTTGTGGCGTGTCGGATCGTAATCTTTCAGAGGGACGGCGCGCCAAAACACCTCGCCGGTCGGCTCGTCGTACCAGATCTCGGAAAGTCCCAGGGTAATCACAAAGACATCGACTTGATCGAATATCTTCTTGGTATCCTGCCGGACGCTCTCGTCGTAACCGAACGCTTCCGCCGAATAGCCGTGCCAAAGATCGACCGAGGGCGTTTTGCCAAGCCAGGCCCATTCGAACTGCTGGCGAATGGCGAATGTGTTGACCATCCCCTCGCCCATTTGGGTCACGTAGGCGCCGTTCTCCGATTTCGTCAGAACGTTGAAACCGCGCTCATGGAGATAGTTGCTGATATTCTTGGCGAAACATGAGCCGAAGGCGGCAATCGGCGTCTCTTTGGTGACGAACGGCGTCGTCGGCATCCAGCCTTTGACGATATAGTCCGAGACGATGTTCTCCTGGTCGAAGGACGTCTCGTTCGGATAGAAATTTGTATTGTCTCCGCGAAAAAACGAGCTCGTGGTTCGCAGTTGTTTCCCGTCTTGCTCAACAGTGATCAACGCCATCGGAAGCCCCGAACTGTAACGGTGGTGCCGCGAGCGGCAAGGTAATGTCGATGCGTTCGTACTGTTCTTGACTGTCAGTTTCTCAACACCCGTATAAGCTAGGCCTCCGCGATGATGGTCGCAATCGAGACCTGCGTCTCCGGCGCAATTGCCGCATCGGCGCGTTAAATCACGGTCAGATTTCACGTACCCAGCATTTTCAATTGAATCCGTAAGCCGGCCTTCTCCGCTCGCAATGACGGATCAGCGATTTTCGCTTGACAAATTGTTCCTGTTCTGTTCTTGTTTGGGGATGCACCCCGACCCCAGCCTGACCCGCCCAGCGGACGAGACGGCCGGCAGGCAGCCTAGTGAGGACTGCCCGCCCGGCGAAGCTGCGTCCGCGCCGGAACCGGGGAAGTGGCACGAGGCCCGGCGCACCGATCTGGAATGGTCGCGCGGCATGACGATGCGGGTGCTCATGCACCTGTCGGACGGTATCAACGGCACGCTGTACTTTGCCCACCAGCCGTCGGTGGACAGGCTGAAGGACCCGTTCCTCACCTTCAACCGCGCCCAGCGGGAACTGCGCCGCATCATCGCCCAGGAAGAGCAGCTGGATGCGGAAGACGCCGAGCGC
>DATJHU010000130.1:0-30905 GCA_035493715.1 Alphaproteobacteria bacterium
GGCGACCGGCCTGCTGCGCGACCATGAATACGAGGCGTGCGATCATAAGATCGATCCCGCCATGAAATGCGTCCGCCTCGCCCGCGCCGTGCGCCAGAGCATCGTGCTGCAGCAGGAACTGCTCGGCCTGCGCCCCGCGCCCGGCATGCGCTTCGGCGCGGGCAAGGACGCCGCAACCGAGAAGACCGTCGCGGATGAACTGGAACGGTCGGTCGCCGAGGCGCCCGACAGCGCGGACGAGGCGGTCGAGCGCGAAGACCTCCGCGACCGCGACGACAGCTACGATTACGACGACCGGCCTTACGACGAGGTCGTCGATTCCATCCGCGCAAAATTCAAGATTCCCGCGGACATGGCAGCGAAGCCCGCAGCGTCTGCGAACACCCCCGCCAACACGCGCAGCGACCGCGCGAAGACCATCGCGGGTGGCGGAGCCGTGCCCAGTTCGCGGCTGGTTCATGGGCCGCCCAAATGAGTGGCCGTGCATGCGATGTCCGGCGCGTTGGTTCGCGCCGTCTTATCAATCATCAGCCCCGGGAAACTTTTTTCCGCCGTTCCTCCGAGCAGCGGCGCTAAACGCATGTCCGCGACCCGACGCTTCTCAAGCTTTCTGGCCCTGCCGCCCACCCAGCGAGGCACTTTCCGCGCGCGGTGTGGCGCCAACCGGCTGAGGCGGCCGGTTCAGCGTCTTGCGCCAACGAGCGCGCAGATTGGCCAGCCGGTCCGGATAGCGCTCATCCAGCGGCTCCGCCTCATCGACGCGGTCGGTGCGGAAATGCCGGAAGTCCTGGCGCATCTCGCACCAGGCGATGATCAGCCGCACATGCTGGAAATAAGCGATGGCGATCGGCCAGACGACGCGGTCGCTGACCCGTCCCTGCTCGTCGCGATAGGCGAGCCGGATCTTGCGGCCGGCCCGGATCTGCGCGCGCACCGTCACCATGTCCAGCCGGTCGGGCACGACATCGTATCCCGGCGGCGTCGCGGTCGCCGGTTCCAGCACGAAGGGGCGCAGATGCTCGGGCACGGTGGCCACGATCTTGGCCACCAGGTCCTGCGCGGCCTTGGCGAGCGCCGGATCGCCGCGCCCCATCACCCATTGCGCGCCCAGCACCGCCGCCTCGATCTCCTCGACCGTCAGCATCAGCGGCGGCAGGTCGAAATCGCGGCCCAGCACATAGCCGATCCCGGCCTCGCCCCGGATCGGCACGCGCTGCGCCATCAACGCGGCGATATCGCGATAGACGCTGCGCTTGGAGGTTTCGAGCTCGCGCGCGATGGCATCGGCCGTGATCGGATGCCGCGTGCGGCGCAGGATCTGGATGATTTCGAACAGGCGGTCCGCTTTTCTCATGACGCCACTCTAGCGGAAGGCTGCTGACAGCACGATGGCAGCAGGGTGCGCGTAAACAATCGGCGTCAACGTTTGGAAGGATGACGCACATGATCACGCTTTATGGTTTCGGCCCGGGCTGGGGCCTGCCCGAGAAAAGCCCGTATGTCACCAAGACCGAGGTCCAGCTGAAGATGGCGGGCCTCGCCTATGTCAAGGAACTGGGCGGCCCCGACAAGGCGCCGAAGGGCAAGCTGCCCTTTATCGATGACGACGGCACGGTTGTGGCGGATTCGACCTTTATCCGCGCGCATCTGGAGCGCAGCCGCGGCATCGATTTCGACTTTGGCCTCAACGAAGCCGAGCGCGCCCAGGCCTGGGCGATCGAGCGGATGATCGAGGATCATCTGAACTGGGCCAACGCCCATTCCCGGTGGCTGATCCCGGCCAATTTCGACAAGGGGCCGGCGCACATCTTCGACACGGTCCCGGAGCCGGCGCGCGCCGGCGTGCGCGAAGCGGCGCGGAGCCGGGTCACGGCCGCGATCTATGGCCAGGGCTTCGGCCGCCACAGCGAAGCGGAAATCTGGGACCTGGCCAGCCGATCGCTCGCTGCGCTCTCGGCTTTGCTGGGCGACAAGCCGTATTTGTTCGGCGACCGGCCCTGCGGCGCGGACGCGACGGCCTTCAGCGCGATTGCCGCCATCCTGACGCCGTTCTTCAGCTCGGAATTGCGCAGGCTGGCCGAAGGGCACGGCAATCTGGTCGACTATCACGACCGGGGAATGGCGCGGTTCTATCCGGAGTTCGCGGTTTTGGCGGCGTGAGCGTAGGGCGGGTTAGCCGGAGGCGTAACCCGCCGGCCGCGCTTGGCGCGGCCCCTGTGTTGAAGCCGGCCTTGCCGGCTTGGTGGGTTACGCCTCCGGCTGACCCACCCTACGCTTTGATCGCCTCTTCCACGATCGCGTCGGCGTCGACCTTCAGCAGATATCCGGCCGCGACCGCAGCATCGGCGGCTTGTTCCAGTTTCCGCCGCCAATCGGCCGGGCTGGCATAGAGCTGGTGCAGTTTCTCGTACGAGAACGGCACCGATGTGCCGAACATCTCCAGCACGCCGTCATCGTCGACACCGGTGTGGCGGGCGGTCGGCACCGCGACCTGCGGCAGGCGGATGCCGCCGACCGCAATGCCGTTCGCGTCGCGCACCGGGCGAGGCGGATCGCCGGCGAATTCGATACGCGGCTGGACAGGCGGCGGCACGCCTTCGGTCAGCCAACGCTGTAGATGCGCAAGCGCGGCCGAGTTGACCGGCTCATGCGTGAGCACATTGTGCGGCGCGCCGCCCGGCGCCATTTCGTGGCGTGTAATACCGAGGTCGCGCGGCTCGTTCGACGGAATCTTGCTGGCGCCGGTGGCGCTGCCATGACCCACCCCGGTAACCTCCCAGAAACGGTAGGTGTCGCTGTCGGCCCTGCGAACGGGATAGTGCAGGACGGATTCCGTCTCCGAATTCATGACGAAGACCGGTACGCCCAGATCGTCGCGCACCAGGTGAGAACCCGGCGGCATCAGCTTGGCGAGCGGCATGATGTCTTCCACCCGCTTGACCACCGGATCGTCGGCGCGTGGGTCCTCCAGCAGCGAACCGTTGCCGAAGAACAGATGGATGAAGAACGCATCGAATGTCTTTTCGGCCGGCTGGATAGCGTTGAGGTAGGTCACCAGCTTGACCGCCGATTGCGAGACGCCGGCGGCAACGACCTTGCGGACCTTGAGTCCGCCCAGCGGGTCAACCGCGCCACGCGGCCGGTCCGGCCCGATCAGCCGGGCGGCCTGGGTGTAGATGTCATAGGCATAGTCGTCGTTGGGAATCGACAGCGTGCCGTAACGCGCCTTGTCCCATTCGATGAGCCCGCGCTCGGGTTTCAGCGGAAAACCGTGAACGCCGACGCGCTGCACGCTGATGAAGGCGATGGCAAAGCCGCCGCGATAGATCTCCGGGCTTTCGCCGACGAAAATGTCGAAGCCGCGCGAGACATTGTTCCACAGCGCGACGACGGTGCCGTTGAACCTGGCCGGATCGACCGGCCGGCGGACCAGCATACGTGTCTTGAATGGGGCGGAGCCCGCGACCTCAGCCGACCAGTGCCCGTCCTGGCTGCGGGTCGTGCCGGCGGCGTGGCGGTAGCGGACGGCCTCGCCCTCGAAGAAATACTCTTCCTCGACATAACCCAGCGCCGTCAGATCGAAAGCGGCCGCGCCGAACGGCCAGCCGCGATCCCCGCCCGTTACAGGGCCGGACAAAGTCGCCATTAACTTCCCCCGAATTGAAAACGCCGCCCTGCGGATCACAGGGCGGCGCTTCCGTTTATGCCGCGGCAGCGAGGCTCGCGGTTTGCTTCGGCCGGTAGGCCATTGCGAAGTAGAACATCATGATGATCGTCAGGATCATGCCTTCCGGCACCTGGATGAACAGCATGAAGGACGTGTATTCCCGTTCGGCAACGAAGATCTGCATGTTCGGAATCAGCACCCAGAAGCCGAGCCAGGTTCCGAACCAGAGCGCGTTCGTCATGGTCCGCTGGGGATACATCCTGAGATACAGATAGCAGAAGCAGGTGAGCTGATAGAGATAGGTGAACGCGAGTTCGCCCAACATCGCCCCGTCGGGCTGCCGCGACGGGAAGGCCGGGTTCGGATACTGGTCGCCGAACAGCATCGGGGCCAGCATCTGATGGAACGGCAGGTCGAGTACGAAGACCAGGACCGCGCCGCCGATGCCCCACGGCAAGAACTTGCCGAAATTGATCTCCGGCGCCGCCGCGCTTTCGTCGGCAGGCTTATAGATCAGCTGGAACAGAACCATCGTGAAGATCAGTGTCACGGTGCCCTGGACGATCTGCATGATCAGGAAATCCCAGCCGACGCCGGGGGTGCCGACCCAGAATTGGCCGTTCGGCATCATGGTGAAGAATCCTGCCCACAATCCGAACTTTGCCGCGTTGTTCACGCTGCGCTGCGGATAGACGCGCAGATACATGTAACAAAAGATCGGAATCTGAATCAGGAACGTCAGGACCAGGAACGGCATCAGAAGCTGAACCTGATCCGCAGACCGGGCCGGGAAATCGGCGTACATAGATGCGGCGAAATGGCCGTGCCAAGCGATGGCGATAACGATAACGAAGAGCGCCGAGACAATTGAGGCCACGAGGAAACGCGGCCAATTCATAGTGGTACCCATAAAAGTCCTCCCGATTTATTTACTTATTGGTTCAAGCACTATAACCCACGCGCCGAGTCGGACAATAAACACGGCTAAGCCGCTTGGATAGCTCGATTTTTTTCCAAGATGCGGGCGAATATGTCCGGTATCTCGAAAACAGCGCGATTGTTCAGCCGCAGCGCATTGCGGCGGAACTCCTCAAGCCGACCGTCCTCCAGCAGATGGCGCACCGCGGTGGCGATGTCCTTGAAGTCACGCAGCACGACGCCGAGTTTTTGCTCCTCCAGCCACACGGCATTATAGCGTTCCTGCGGCATCGTCTTGCGGTTGCATTCGATGATGGCGGGCAATCCCATCTGCAACGCCTCGCTGATGCTGCCGGGGCCGGGCTTGCCGATGAAGAAATCGGCGACGTGCATGTAGTCGGCGACCCGGTCTGTGAAGCCCACTGCATGGCAGTTCGGCCACCCCTCCAGCCTTGCCTTCAGCTTCTCGTTATGACCGCAGAGCACGATGATTTGCAGCTTGAGATCCGATTTTTCGAGCCTCTCGGCGATCTTCGCCGCGGTCGTCGAGCCGTAGCCGCCGAACATCACCAATGCGGTCGGCAGGTCGGGATCGAGCCCCAATTTTTGCCGTTCGACACGCCGGTCGCCGGTCGGTGGGTCGTAGAAGCCGGGCCGCAGGATCATGCCCGAGGCGCGGAAGATGCGGTCCGGCGCATAACCCATCGCCTCGGCCTGACGCACCGCCATGTCGGTGCCGCAGACCATGAACTGGTCCTGCTTCTCCTGCCAGAAATGTGGCGGGCAGTCCGCCAGATCGGTCATCACCGTGACATAGGGCGTCGCGGAATGAATGCGCCGGAGGGCGCGGTACATGACGCCGTTGAAGTTGGGGATCAGTGAAACGACGAGATCGGGATCCTTGCCGCGCCAATAGGCTTCCAGCACCGCCTCGATATGGTCGGAATAGAGCCTGATGCCCTGCTGCAGCCCGCGCAGCATCGTCAGCGACCCATAGGTCCAGCCGCGCTTCAGGATGCCGTTATAGAAATTCTGCGATGGGTGCCCGGTCACCTTATGGAACAGATCCACCGGCTCCAGCACCTCCTGCAGATTGACGAGATCGATGCGCCATTCGGGGTAACGCGCGGCCATCACCGCCTTGAGCGCGGTTGCCGCGGCGCGATGGCCGCCGCCGGCATCGAAGAAGACCATCTCCAGCGTTCGAGGCACAGAAGGCACGAGCGTATCCGTATTCCGCGGGCGCAATGGGCGGTTCTACCCGAAACGCCCGAGTCTCTTTAATCGATATCTTTCACTCAAGCTTCGGCCGGAACGGCGGTGAGCGGGCTGTGCTGCAGCATCCGCGCCCTCTTCCAGCCGCCGAGGCGGTAATACAGGATCAGCAGGATCGCGGACGTGCCGGAGCCCATCGGGAAACTCCACCAGATCGCGTCCGCGCCCATGGTCGCGCTCAGCAAATAGGCGAAGGGAAGACGCACGACCCACATTGCGATGAACAGGAAGATCAGCGGTGGGAATACCGCGCCGGTCGAGCGAACCACACTGGACAGCACGAAGGCGATGCCGAACAGGATGAAGGACCACGACGCGACGTCGTGGATGTGGCGGGCGATGTCCACCGCCGGACTGTCGGCCCCCAGGAATATGGCGTAGGCCCCACGGTCGACCAACGTCACCAGCAGCACCAGTGCGCCGGTCAGCAGGATGTTGTAGAGGACGCCGATGACGGTGATGCGGGAAACCCGATCCCACCGGCCGGCGCCGACATTCTGCGCCGCCATCGAGGACACCGCGTTGCCGACCGCCATGGCCGGCATCTGGATATAGCTCCAGAGCTGGAAACACGCGCCGTAGGCGGCGACGGTCAGCGCGCCGTAGCGGTTGACGAGCGTGATCATCGCCAGCATCGAGGACGACATGACGATCAGCTGCAGGCTCATCGGCAGCCCTTTGACGACCAGCGCGCGCAGAATATCGCCGTCCAGCTTCAGATAACCGAGCTCGCCGCGGCGGATCGTCAGGAAATGGCCGCTGCGATAGAGCCAGCCGACAAGCGCCAGCAGCCCGATCCATTGAGAGATCAGCGTCGCCAGCGCCGACCCGGCGATGCCAAGCGGGGGGATCGGGCCGACACCCAGGATCAGGAGGGGGTTGAACGCCACGTCCAGCACGGCGGAGATCGCCATGAAGATGAACGGCGTGCGCGCATCCCCAGCGCCGCGCAGCGCCATCATTGCGAAAGTATAGAGATAGATGCTGGGTAGCGCGAGGAAGATGACCCTGAGATAGGCCGAGGCCAGCGGCAGGGCCTCGCCGGGAGTTCCCATCGCGACCAGCATATGCGGCGCAAAGACGAAGCCCAAGACGGCGATCAGCAGCGAGACGATCGTGAAGAAGCCGAACGTCGTGCCGATTGTCTTCTTTGCCTGATCCATGTCGCGCGCGCCGAGCGCTTGGCCGACCAGGATGGTCGCGGCCATGCCCATTCCGAAGCCGGCACTCATGAGGAAAAACATGACGCTGTTGGCGTTGGCGCTCGCCGACAGCGCGTCCGCGCCGATCAGCCGACCGATCCAGGCCGTGTTGATGGAGGCGTTCAGCGACTGCAGGAACGAACTGCCCAGGATCGGCAGCGAGAACAGAAGCAGCGTCCGCGCGATCGGCCCTTCGACCAGGACGGGCGACGTACGCCGACCGCCGGGCCGTCCGCCAGCCTGAGATTGAGTCCCTGACATGATGTCTTGGGATAGCAGCGATCCCGTCCGGGCGACAGCCGTCCGTTACAGAATCTTCCGTCTGTGACGGCGGCGAAAAGCCGCCAAGGCGGCAAGGCCACTGCCATAGAGCAGCAGCGAAGACGGCTCCGGAGCCCGCCCTCTGCCCCCGCCGGTCGAGGGCTTGTAAGCATAGTCGGTGATGTTGAAGCCGGTGTTGGCGGCCGCCAACGTATAGCCGCTGCCGGCGTTCTTGACGCCGGCGATCAATGCACCGGTCAGGGTGCCGTTGCCACCGACGGACACGTTGCGCGACGGTGCCAGGACTGTGCCGACCATCGAGCTGCTGTTGGCGCCGGTCAGTGAAACGGTGCTGCCGGTCCCCTCTATATTGAAGATGATGTCGGCCGCCGTGGCGCCGTTGATGCCATTGACGACCGACCTGCCCGATCCGCTGGACCCGACCGTGAAGTTGCCGGTCACGTTGATGATGAACTTGGCGCCGGTATAGCCGTTGTCATCGAAGGTCAGCGTGCCGTTCATGAGGCTGAGCGCGCTGATGTTCAGCACGTTCTCGCTGAGATTGGTCAGCGCCTTAATGGTCAGCGACGTGTCGTTCAAGCTGATCGAACCGCCCTGGTTCTGCAGACCGGCCGTACCCGAAAGCGCGCCCGCCGCAGTGGAGGCGGCCGCCGCGTCGCTGATCGCATTCGACATGCTTTGCGTTACGACGCCGCCAGAGATGTTGGCGCTGCCTGATGTCGAGACTCCGCTGTCCTTGTACTCGGTCCCCGTGATCGTGTTCGTTTTCTGGAATTTGACGGTCGAATTGGCGCCGACACCAAGATTCCCGGTCATATTGAGACTGCCCGAGAAAGTCGCTCTCTCTTTCGTGCCCGTCAGGATGCCGTAGTCGGCGGCATCTCCCAGATCGATCGCTGTCGCGAACGCCTGTTGCGCGCCGGAAAGCAGCGTAACGGACAGCACGATGACGGAAACCGATAGGGCGCGACGCGCCATCCCGACCACGCAATGCAACAGGAAATTCAGGATATTATATACTACGTAAATGTTTTCAGTACAATATGAAGTAACTTTTCCGCGAAATTGGCGCGCTTGGCCCGCTCCGTCCCGGACGCTAAGATCGGATCATGCGCAGGTTCGGACATTTCCCGTTTCGCGCGCTTTGCATCGGCGCCGTGCTGACGATCGGTTGTACGGCGTCGGCCTCGGCGAATGTCGCGATCCTGGATGACGGGTCGGCTGGCGGTCCGGCCAAGATCCTTGTGCGATCGGCAATCCACCGGGGCGAATCCCCCGCGTTGGCGCGCGCTCTCGATCAGGTCGTCTCAACAACGACAGCCCGCATCAACGGCGCCCCCTTCGTGACAGTTGAACTGGATTCGCCCGGCGGCGACGTCGTCGAGGCGCTCGATATGGGCCGCGCCGTCAATAGCCATCTGGCGATGACCCTCGTTCGCCCCGGGCACGAATGCGTCAGCGCCTGCGTGTTTGTCCTGATGGCCGGGGCCGTCCACACGCCGGTCAACGGCGCCCAGATCGGCGTTCATCGGCCCTTGCTGGTCTCCTGGACGCATATGGATGCGCGTGAGGCGCATGCCCGGTTCAACGGGCTGATGGTCTATCTGCGCGGCTATTTCCGGGAGCTGGGCATTTCCGACGCCGCCTACGAGACGATGATGGGCACCGATTCCTTCGGCATGCATTATTTCTCATCGTCGGAATTGGACGCGCTGGGCCTGCGCGGCGACGGCCCGACCTGGCAGCGCTATTTCGCCACCCGCCAAGCGGTCGATGCGCCCATCGCGCGAGTACGGCCACCGGGTTCGGCAACGCGCCTGGCGCCCGTCCCGGAAAACTATCGCACCGTCGTCTTCATGCCGGGCGATTTCCATTCCAGCGCAGACTATTTCGCCGGCACGGATATAAGGCCTACGCATTTCGTCTGGGAAAGCCTGGATGAAGGATGGCGCGGCCTCGGCTGGGCTACGCCGGATTTGATCGCCTTCCTGACCATCCTCGCCTATGCCGTCCGCGACGCGTTTCAGCCGGTCTGGTGGCTGATGCTGGTCCTGCTGCTCGAGCTGGTGCGCGGCGCCTACCTACCCTGGCCGGGGCTCGACCCGGACGGGCGCTGGGCCGACCGCTGGAGGCTGAAGCCGTTCCGCGGCCTGGGAGCCTAGGCGGGCAAGCCCGCGACGATCTTCTCAGATACCTCCCACAGCTTCGCCGCCAGCGCCGGGTCGTTCGCGTCGGCGCGGGGCGCCTTGATGTTGCTGTCGGCGAAATACTCGCCGGTGACGCCGGCAACCTTCGGGCTGACCGCGACATAGCATTCGGTGGCCGCACCCTGGCCGACATTCTTCATAAACAGCGCGCTGCCGATCCCGCCGAAGACAAACGACACGACCGCTGGAGGCAACCCGACGTTGCGCGTCAGATTGGTGGCGATAACACCTGGATGCAGCGCGTTCGCGGTCTTGCCGGTGCCGGCCAACCGTTTTGCCAGCTCCTTGGCGAACAGGATATTCGCGATCTTGGACTGACCATAGGCGGTCCAGGCCCGGTAATTGCGCTCGCCGGACAGATTGTCGAACTCGATTCCGCCCTTGGGCGCCCCCAGATGCGCCGCACTGGACAGCATCACCACGCGTCCGTCGTCGGCCAGCGTATCGACGAGGCCGGTCACCAGGATGAAATGGCCGATATGGTTGGTGAAGAACTGCAATTCGTAGCCGAAAGCCTGCTTGAGCTTCGGCAGCGCCATGATGCCCGCGTTGGCGATCAGTGCGTCGATCCTGACACCCAGTCCCTTCACCGTTTCGACCGCCGCGCGGACGGATTTCGGATCGGACAGCTCACACGCCACGCCGGTCACCTTGCCTGCCATTCCCTTGCCTGCCGCGTCCGCCTTCTCCTTGGTGCGGGCCAGCCCGATCACATGAGCGCCACGCTTCGTGAGGACCTGCATCGCCTCGAACCCAAGGCCGGAATTACAGCCGGTGATCAGGATGGTCTTGCCCGCAAGGGACAGGCCGGCGGTTACGTCCTCGGCCGTGGATGCATAGCCGAAACCGCTGGGCCCCTTGCCCTTGAACCAGGCGTAAACCGACATCCGATCGTCTCCCGTGTTTCTTAGTGATCTACATTAGCTCATAACTTAGCGACGCGGCAGGCCCAGGATTTCCGCTGCCTGAGCCGAGGTGGCGATCGGCCGCCCGACCTCGCGGGCGATGGCGACCACCTCCGCGATCAACTCCTGGTTGCTCGGCTTCTTGTCGCTGGCATGGTCTTCCAGGCCGATGCGGACGTGACCGCCTTGCTCGATCGCCAGGCGCGTCATCCCGCTCGCCGTCACGTCGCCCCCGGGCACGGCCACGCACCAGGCCAGTCCGCTCCCCTCCAGCATCTCGACATAGGCGTCGAAGGCCTTGCGCGTGGGATTCATGCTGAAGAACTTGAAGCCGCCCTTGACGAAATCGGTGAAATTATAGTCGCCCGCGAAATAGATCTTCACCATCGCGCCGGCCGGCAGCTTGCCGGCCTTGTGGTAGGCAAGCGTCGTTTGCAGGTAGGACGGATCGTAGATCGCGATCGACGGGCCCAGCCGGTGCCGGTTCATCACGTCGATCAGATATTCGATCTCCTCGAACGAGACCGCGTAAGTGGCGCGGAACTTGCCCGGCAGCCCGTTCTCGCCGGAATTGCAGATATTGACCGCGCCGGGATCGAGCACGGTCATCTTGATCAGGCCGGATTCACCAAGAATCTCGGTGTGTTCCCAACGTTCTTTGAGCGTGCCGCCGGCGCCCGCGGTCGGGCACAGGATGGCGTCGGGGCGCGCAGCCACGACGACGCGATAGGCCGCCATATACTCATCGGCAGCGGGGCGGCCGAGGACGGACAGCTTCTCGATATGGCTGTGGATGACGGTCGCGCCGGCATCAATACAGGCGATGGCCACCGCAGCCACTTCGTCCGGTGTCTTGGGTACGTGTGGATTATGCGTGCGCGGCGTGCTGCCGTTGATCGCGGCCTCTATGATAAGCGGCGTCATTCCCGTCCCCCAGCATTGTCGTGTTGGGGCGGATCATGGCGAGAAACACGGCGATTGGAAAGTGATCCGAAACTAGTTTTGTTCTGTAGGACTCTTGCGATTTTTCAGGCAAACCGCACGGAACAGATTTTGATAACCGGACCGCGGGGGAGTAACATCGCGAGAGACTGCGCCATTCTCAGCGTGATCCGCGTCCTGATCGTCCGCGGCTTCGTAATGGGTGGCGTCGTCGTTGGCGGACATGGGCGTTCCGATCGGTAGCGGACTGACAGAGGGTGAACCGCACGGCGTCCGATCGGTTCCGGCGCAACGGCGTGGTGAGGACATAAAATGATTCCGCGCAATCCCAAAATCAATTTCATGGCCGCGCTGCCCCACTGGGCGCCCAACCCGACCTTCGCGCAAATCATCAATGCCGGCTCCACCAGCCTGCCCTACGTCGAACCCTATCTGAACAAGGTCATGGCCGCCGCGTCGAAGCAGATCGACGACCCCAAGCTCAAGGAAGATATTGCCCTTTTTATGGCGCAGGAGGGGAACCACTACCGCCAGCACAAGTTGTTCAACAAACAACTCTATCCCCGTTATCCGGGGCTGGGGGAGCTTGAAGCGCAGCTGGGCCGGGATCTCGACACGATGCTCCGCGAGCGGTCGCTGAAGTTCAACGCCAGCTATTGCGAGGGATTCGAGTCGTTGGGAATCATCCACGCCGAGTTCTTTTTTGAGCAGATCGACGACCTGCTGGCGGGATCGGATACGCGCGTGGTCAGTTTGTGGAAGTGGCATCTGGCGGAGGAATTCGAGCATCGCAGCGTTTGTTACGATGTTCATTATGCGCTCGGCAGCGGCTATTTCGCGCGGATCGGCGGCTTCCTGTATGCCTTGCGCCATCTCGGCGCTTATGGGAAACGGGTTTCGGAATATCTGATGTCGGTCGATCGCGAGACGATGACGCCGGAGGACAGGGGGCGATCGCGACGCGCGGCGAAACGTTATAACCGCAGATTTCTGCGGTTTGCCTGGCCAAAGCTGCTGAGGGTGCTGTCGCCGTTCTATAATCCCCGGAACAAGCGCGCGCCGCATGGCGCAGCGGCATTTCTGGACGGCATGGGTGCGGCGGCCTGAAAATCACGCGCCGGCAGCGCGAAAACTGAAAATTTGCTGCGGCGCAGCAAAGGGGCGTATTTGTTCACAGGGGAGAGACGCAGGACTCGACAAAAGTCCATCAGTTTGTGATTTCTAGGGCTCAATTTTCGGTGCGGAATGTACGAAGACCAGATCGCAATCATTGGCGCAGCATGCCGACTTCCTGGCGCGCAAAATCTAAGCGAGTTCTGGACCCTGCTGTCTTCCGGCCGCGACGCGGTTACCGAGATCCCGGATAGTCGCTGGACCAAGGACTTTTATTTCCACCCAAACCCCGCGGAACGCGGGAAAGCCTATACCTGGGCGGCAGGCGTCATCGACAAGGTCGGTGAATTCGACGCCGGCTATTTCGGCATCTCGCCGCGCGAAGCGGATCAGATCGACCCGCAGCAGCGGCTCCTGCTGGAGTTGACGACAGAAGCGCTCGAGGATGCCGGCATTCCCGCCGCACGCATGGCGGGCAGCAAATGCGGCGTCTATGTCGGCGCTTCCAGCGGCGACTACGGCGATATCCGCATGGGCGACCCGGCGAGCGGCGACGCCTATTTCATGACTGGCGTGACCGCCAGCATCATCGCCAACCGCGTGTCCTATGTCTTCGACCTGCACGGCCCGAGCTTCGCAGTCGATACCGCCTGCTCTTCATCGCTTGTGGCGCTGGATCTGGCCTGCAAGGCCATTCGCGAAGGCCGCGTGCCGACTGCCCTGGTCGGCGGTGTCAGCCTTCTGCTCTCGCCTTACCCGTTCATCGGCTTCTGCCGCGCCTCGATGCTGTCGCCCGCCGGACGGTGTTTCGCGTTCGATGCCCGTGCCAACGGGTATGTCCGCGCCGAGGGCGGCGGCATGATCCTGCTGAAGCCGCTTGCCCGCGCCTTGGCCGACGGCGACAATATCCGGGGCGTGATCCTGGGCACCGGTGTCAATTCGGACGGCCGCACGGTGGGGCTGTCGCTGCCCAATGGGGCAGCCCAATCGGCCTTGCTGAGCAGCGTCTACGGCGAGAACGGCATCGACCCCGAACGCCTGAGTTTCGTCGAGGCGCACGGCACCGGCACCCAGGCCGGAGACCCGATCGAACTCGGCGCGCTCGGCGAAGCGCTGGCGCAGCGCCGCGACAGTCCGCTGCCCATCGGCTCCGTGAAGACCAATATCGGCCACCTCGAGGCCGGTTCAGGCATGGCGGGCCTGCTGAAGACGATGCTGGCGCTTGAAAAGCGCGTGATCCCCCCCTCGCTCCATTTCGAGACGCCAAATCCGGCCATCGCATTCGACGAGTTGAACCTGTCTGTCGTGACCAAGCCGATCGTTTTGGCGGACGGCGAACAGTTGCTGGCGGGCGTCAACTCGTTCGGTTTCGGTGGCACCAACGGACATGCCATCCTGGCTTCTCCGCCACAGGCTGCGAAACCGGCGAAAGTCACCGCCGGCGAGGACTTGCCGCCGCTGTTGATCTCGGCACGTTCGGAGGCAGCCTTGAACGCGCTGGCCGCCGAATGGTCCATCCTGTTGGCGGACGGCAACGACGAGAGCAATGCCCGTGCCGTGCGCGCAGCCGCGCGGCACCGCGACCAGCACAAGCAGCGCCTCGTCGTCTGCGGCGCGACGGGATTCGACATGGCGGAAAAGCTGGACGCCTTCACCGCGACCGGGCACGCCGCAGGCATCGTCAGCGGCGCCGCGCTGCCATACGGTAAGCTGGTCTTCGTGTTCTCCGGCAACGGCGTGCAGAAGCCGGGCATGGCCCGCGACGCGATGCAGCACAGCGCCGTCTTCCGGCGCACCATCGCCGAGCTCGATACGCATCTGGAACCGCTGCTCGGCTGGTCGGTCGCGACGCGCCTGATGGAGGATGAAGACCCCGCGCTGATGGCCCGCACCGACATCGCGCAGCCGCTGCTGTTCGCGGTTCAGGTCGGCATTGTGGCGGCATTGCGCGAACTGGGCGTCGAGCCGGCCGCCTATACCGGCCACAGCGTCGGCGAGATCGCGGCCGGATGGGCCGCCGGCGCGCTGACGCTGGTCGATGCCTGCAAGATCATCGTCATCCGCAGCCAGCAGCAGCAACGCACCGAAGGCGCCGGCGGCATGGCCGCCCTGGGACTGCCGGCCGAGAAGGCGGCGGAAGTCCTGGCCAAGCTCGGCGGCGGGCTTGAGATCGCCGCCGTCAACAGCAGCCAGGGTGTGACGGTTGCCGGGCCGAAGTCGGGCATAAGCCGTTTGGAAGTCATGGCCACGGCCGAGGAATGGCGCTTTACGCGGCTCAATCTCAACTACGCCTTCCACAGCGCGGCCTTGGACCCGATCAAGCACGATCTGATCGCCGCCCTGAAGGGAATCGCACCCCGCGACTGCGGCGAGCGTTTCATTTCGACAGTCACCGGGGCGCCCGCCGACGGGCGGACGCTGGACGCCGACTATTGGTGGCGGAATATCCGTGACCCGGTGCAATTCAAGCCGGCGATCGACCATCTGGTCATCGACGGCGCGCGCATGTTCGTCGAGATCGGCCCTCAGCCGGCGCTGATGTCGTATCTGCGGGACGGGCTGAAGGTCGCCGAAGCGACCGGACGCACATTCGGCACTCTCACGCATGCCGGCGGCGCCCGCGATCCGTTCCCGCTGATCGCAGGCGAATGCCACGTCTCCGGCTATGACCTTTCCAGTTCCCCGATCTATGACGGTGCCGCCGACTTCCGATATCTTCCGGCCTATCCCTGGCAGCGCGAAGAATATTGGTTCCAGCCGACCAATGACGGCTTCCTGCTGCATACGCCGCGACGCGACCACGCACTGCTCGGCTTCCAGCGCAGCCCGCCCAATCCGATCTGGTCGAACGTGCTCAGCACGGAAAAGCAGCTCTGGCTGCTCGACCATGTGGTTGAAGGCGTACCTGTCGTACCCGGCGCAGCGCTGGTCGAGATCGCGCTGGCAGCCGCCAAGATCACGTATCCCGACGCGCAGTGCCTGGAGGTAACCGGTGTCGAGATTCCGCGCGCGCTGGTTGTCGAACCCGGCCATTCGCGTGAGCTCAGGGTCGTCCTGGAAGAGGATGGCCAGCTTCGCATCGCCAGCCGTTCGCGCCTCAGCGAAGAGCCGTGGAGCCTTCATGCGGTCGCCCGCGTCGCGCAGGGCAGCGCCCACGTCCCCGCCGCGATCGCAGAGCGGCCGATCGCGGAAACGGTCGATGCCGGAGCGCTTTACGCGACCGCGAGCCGGTTAGGCCTGGACTATGGCCCACACTTCCAGACGGTCCAGCGCGTCGAGATCATCGATGCCAGCGAGGCCGTTGTCATCCTGGCGCCGACGGACACGCCCGGAACGGGCGAATACCTGATCAACCCGGCGCTGCTCGACGGCGCGCTGCAAGGGCTGTTCGCGCTCCTCGTCAACCGCGTCGAGATCGGCGCAGGCGAAAGCTTCATGCCCGCCCGGTTCGGCCGTATCCGGCTGTTCGCACCCTATCACCGCGCGGTCGCCTCGGCGCGGGTCGCGATCCGGCGTGCCGGCGTGCGTTCGGTGTCGGCGGCGCTCACCCTGTTCGACGCGAACGGCGAGAGGATCGCGGATATCGATGATTGCTGGTTCCAGCGTGTAAAGCTGAACCGACAGGCGGACCTCGCCTCGCAGCTTTTCCGGTTCGAGCCGATCGCTGTTCCCAGCCTTGCCGACAACGCCAGTCCGGCGATCGACATGGCGGCAGCACTGGCGGTGGCCGCTCTGCCGGCGGCGAACATTCCGGACGGCGGAGAAATCACGCTGCTGTTCGACGCCTTCCTGGCCTCTTCCGCCTATGAGGCGGTGAAGTCGATCATGGCGGGCAACGGCCCGTTCAGGATCGCCGACCTGGTGCTGTCCGGCATCGTCGCGCGCGAGGCCGCGCCCCTGATGGGCTGGCTGATGCTGTTGTTGGCGCGGCACGCCCTGGCAACCGAAGGCGACGAGGGTTGGAGCCTGTCGGCCGAAGCCGAGCTGCCGGAGCCGGCGGTTCTGTGGCGCACGCTGATCGGCGACGCGCCCGAATTAACGGCGGAGCTGGCGCTGGCCGGCGGCGCGGATCTGCCGCGCATGCTGCGGACCGGTTTCGAGGGTGTGAGACTCTCCGCACCGCTCGTCGACCAGATGCTCTATGGATCGCCTCCCGGTGAGCAGACTCTGGCTGCGCTCTCCGACGCGGTTATGGCCGTGGCCGCCGACTGGCCGGCGGGTCGGCCGCTGCGGATTCTTGAGATCGGCGCGGGTTCAGGCGCCCTGACACGGCGACTGCTGAATCGCCTGACGCATTGGCGCGGTACCCTGAAATACGTTGCCAGCGACCGCGATGCGCATATGGTGCAAAGGCTGTCGCTGATCACAGGCGACTATGTCGGCACCTCGGCGCGGCAGTGGAACCCAGCGGAAGGCGGCTTTGCGGGCGACGGCTATGCCGGGCCCTTCGATATCGTGGTCTCGATGTACGGGCTTACCCGGACCGAGATGCACGGCGGCGCGAGCCAGCGGCTAAACACGGTTTTGGCGCCAGGGGGTTACCTGCTGACCGCCGAGCCGGAGCAGAACGAGGTCTGGAATGCCGTGTTCGGCCAAAGTGCCGAATGGTGGGCGGGCAGCCTGGATTCCGATTTCCCGATGTCATCGATTTCCGGCAGCGCAACGTTGCGGGACCAGCTGATCCGGTCCGGCCTGTCGCCGCTGCCGGCTACGTCCGTCGGCAAAGGTTTGTGGCCGGTGACGCTGATCGCAGCGCGCCGCGAGCCGGCCGCGGGCAGCGACGCCGCGCCCGAGATTCAGGCCGGACGCAGCGTGGTGCTGATTGCTTCCGGCACCTGCCCGGTCGCGCCCATGCTGGCGGAACGCCTGACGGCGATGGGTATCGCGACACACGTCATCGATCCCCCCGAAGTGGCGGACGGAGCCGAACTGCTGGCCGCGCTGGCCGCGCCCGGCGGACAGCCCCCGCAAGTAGTTTGCCTTGCCCCGCCGCATGATGAAGCCCTGTCGGCCGCCGACGCCGCCTCGCGGATGGTGGACGTGCTGACTGTCGCCCGGCTGACCGCGGCGACCGACGAGCACACGGCGCTTTGGATCGTTACCATCGACGCCCACGGCGAGGACCGTAGCGACCCCGCGGAAGCCGGGCTGTGGGGTTTCGGCCGGACCATCCGCAACGAGCTGTCGCAGCTCGACTGTCGGCTCATCGACCTGCCGGCGCGCTGGAGCGCACGGGAGATCGCCGACACGCTGGCCATGGAAATCGCGTTGCCCGACGCCGAGCGGGAGATCGTTTGGAACGCGGCCGGCCGCCACGCGCTCAGGTTGCGGCGCGGCTTCTCGCAGGCGGAAGCGGTGGCAGAGGCCAGCGCACTGACTATCGGCCATCCGGGCCTGATCGATACGTTGCATTGGATCGCCGCCGAAAAGCGGCAACCGGGACCGGGCCAGGTCCGAATCGCGGTCAAAGCATCCGGCCTCAATTTCCGCGACGTAATGTGGGCGATGGCGCTGCTGCCCGAGGAAGCGCTGATGGACGGTTTCTCAGGCCCGACACTGGGTCTGGAGTGCACCGGCATCATCGACGCGCTCGGCGAAGGCGTAACCGGCTTCGCGGTCGGCGATCGGGTGATGGCGCTGGCCCCGGCGGCGTTGCAGTCGCATGTCGTGACCGAAGCCCACGCGGTCGCTCCCCTGCCCGATGGCATGGGGTTTGCCGCCGGCGCATCGATTCCGGTCACCTATCTGACCGTCCTCTACTCGCTGTCCACCCAGGCGCGGCTCGAGGCCGGCGAATGGATCCTGATCCACGGCGGCGCCGGCGGCGTTGGCCTGGCGGCGATCCAATACGCCAAGCATATCGGCGCCACGATCGTGGCGACCGCGGGCTCGCCGACGAAGCGTGCGTTCCTGAAGCATCTCGGCGTCGATCATGTCCTCGACTCGCGCGACCTCGCCTTCGCCGACGCGGTGCGCGAACTGACCGGCGGACACGGCGTTGACGTGGTCCTGAACTCGCTGGGCGGCGAGGCGATGGAACGGAGCCTCGGCCTGCTCAAGCCGTTCGGACGTTTCGTAGAGCTGGGCAAGCGCGACTTCATGATGGACACGCGGGTGGGCCTGCGCGCGCTTCGCCAGAATGTATCCTATTACGCGGTCGACGTGGACCGGCTGCCGGTGGAGCGGCCTGCGCTCGCGGCGAAGCTACTGAAGGAAGTCAGCAGCCTGATGGCGGCAGGGTCGCTACACCCCCTGCCCTACCGCACGTTCCCCTTCTCAGAGGTCTCGGACGCGTTTCGCCTGATGCAGGGCGCGGGACATCTCGGCAAGATCGTTCTGGTTCCGGATGGCAGCCCCATTCCGCTGCCGCTCGCGCCGGCGGACATTGTCGGGCCCGAGGGCGTCTATCTGATCACCGGCGGCCTGTCCGGCTTCGGCCTTGAGACTGCGCGCTGGCTGGCGGCCAGGGGCGCTCGTCAAATAGCGCTGGTCGGCCGCCGCAAGGCGAGCGAGGCGCCGGAGGCCGGAGATGCGCTGAAGGCATTCGCTGCCCAAGGCGTCGATGCCCGTACGTTCCAGTGCGATGTCGGCGATGCGGATGCGATCGACGCGCTGTTGGCGGATATCCGCGCGAATTTCGGTCCCATCCGGGGCGTTATCCATGCGGCGATGGTCGTGGACGACGGGCTGGTGGGCAATCTGACCGCCGAGCGGATCGCCGGCGTGCTGGCCCCGAAGGTGGACGGCGCGCGGCACCTCGACCGGTTGACGCGGAACGATCCGATAGACCTTTTCGTGCTCTACTCCTCCGCGACCACGGTCATGGGCGCGCCGGGCCAGGGCAGCTATGTCGCGGCCAATATGGGGCTGGAAGCCATAGCCAGAGAGCGCAAGGCGGAAGGTCTACCGGCACTCGCGGTGGCCTGGGGGCCGATCGGCGATGTCGGCTACCTGGCGCGGCACGACGCGGCGAACGATGCCCTGATGCGCCGGTTGGGTACGACGCCCATCCCGGCCGCGACGGCGCTCGATGCCCTGCCGCTGCTGATCGCCTCGGGCGAGGCGACGATCGCCTTCGCGCCGGTCCGTTGGGATGCCGCGCACCAATATCTGCCCATCTTGAAGACTCCGACCTTCGAGGATGTCGCCTCGGGCGGCGGCGAAGGGAGCGGCGGCGATCTGCGCGACCGCATCCATGCGATGTCGCCCGCCGAAGCCAAGGAATTCATCACCAGCCTGCTGATCGAGGAGGCCGCGCGGGTGATGTCCTTCGCCCCCGACCGGATCGACGCACAGCGGCCGCTCAGCGAGTTCGGCATGGACTCCCTGATGGCGGTCGAACTCAGACTGGCGCTTGAAACGCGCCTCGGCATCGACGTGCCGTTGGTATCGCTCTCCGATACGACCACGCTATCGACCATCGCGGCCCGGATCGTCCGTAACCTGTCGCGGGATGACACCAGCGACGGCGGATTGATCGACACGATGATCCGGCATGAGTCCGACGCGGCCCACGACACGCTCGACAAGGCCGACCGATCGTTCGGCGCCCATCCGGAACACGCGGCGGCGGCGGAGTGACAGTGAGCCCCAAGAGCCTTGGCCTATCGGCACTCGACAAGGCCCGTCTGCTGCAACGCCTGACAGGTCACGCGAAAACCGAGGAACGTCCCGCTCCGGCGCCCAAGATCAAGCACGCGCCGGACGACCTGTCGGACCTGGAATCCTACGACCAGTTCCGCACAGTGCGGTCCGCCGCGGGCATATTGGGGATCGACGATCCGTATTTCCGCACGCATGACGGCATCGCCGGCGCGGAATCGTCGATCGGCGGCAAGACCTTCATCAATTTCTCGTCCTACAACTATCTGGGGCTGAACGGGCACCCCGCCGTGTCGGAGGCCGCAAAGACCGCCATCGATAAATACGGCACGTCCGTTTCCGCCAGCCGGCTGGTGTCGGGCGAACGGCCGATCCATCGTGAACTGGAAAAACGGCTGGCCGCGCTGCATGGGGCGGAGGATTGCATCGCCTTCGTCAGCGGCCACGCGACCAATGTCACGACCATCGGCCACCTGATGGGCAAGAACGACCTGATCATCCATGACGCGTTCGTGCATAACAGCGCGGTTCAGGGCGCCCAGCTTTCCGGTGCAAGGCGACTGACCTTCCCCCATAACGATTTCGCAGCGGCCGAACGGCTGCTGAGCGAGAACCGGTCGCGCCACAAGCGCGTGATGATCGTGATCGAGGGCCATTACAGCATGGACGGGGACATGCCCGACCTGCCTGCCTTCAGCGGGCTGGCGCGCCGCATGGGTGCGTGGCTGCTGGTCGATGAGGCGCATTCCGTCGGCGTGATCGGCGCCAAGGGGCACGGCATCGCCGAGCAGTTCGGCATGCCGGCTAGTGCGGCTGATTTCTGGATGGGAACGCTGTCGAAGACGCTGTCCGGTTGCGGCGGCTACATCGCCGGCCGCGCGGAGCTGATCGAATATCTGAAGGTCTCGGCCCCCGGCTTCGTCTACTCGGTCGGCATGCCGCCGCCCGTCGCTGCCGCGGCGATCGCCTCGCTCGATATCATGGCTGCGGAACCCGAACGGGTCGCGAAGCTGAATGCCAATGCCCGGATGCTGATGGAAGAGATTCAGAAGATCGGGCTCGATACCGGCCTGTCGGCCGGCCTGGGCATCGTCCCGGTTATCACCGGCAGCTCGATATCCGCCGGCCGGCTGGCCGACGCGATGTTCAAGCGTGGCGTGAATGTTCAGCCGATCATCTATCCGGCGGTGCCGGAGAAATCCTCGCGCCTGCGCTTCTTCGTATCGTCGGAGCACACGCCGGAGCATATCAAGCGGACCGTCGAGATCCTGTCGGAAGAAAGCCGTAGGGTCTTTGCCGAAAAGGTCGACCTCGCCTCGCTGGCGATCAAACTGGCCAGCCTGAAAGCGAAGTAGCGCCGGAGGCCTATGCTTTCGGCTCGCCGTCGAAGGCAGATGCGTTTTCCCGTGCCCGCCAGACATTGCCCTTCATGCCGAACCGCTCCATCAGGTCGCTCGCCCGCCAGAACAACGCGGCGCGGCTGCGGGCGAGCCAGCGGATGTTCCAAAGCGCCGAAAAGGTCCAGGGCACGAAAGGCGATTGCCGCCCGAATGCCCATATCTCAACTCGAAAGGACGGCCCGCTGCTGGGCCCGCGCGCGTGGAAACCGAATGTGTCGGCGACAACCAGCGTGTTCGCCGGCACCTCCAGGCTTCGAGGCTGCGGCAAGCCGAGGCAAGGCAGTTCGTCAGGCTTGATCCTGAAGGAACCGCGACGGGTCAGACGCATCCCCTCGGTCGAAGCGGCTATGCTCATCCGTTTTTCCCAAGCCTGCCGCTTCGCGTCGGGCCGATGCGAGCCCGGCACATAGAGCAGCGGCGCCGCGCCCGGCCGGACATCGTTCAGGAACAGCCAAGCCTTCACGCTGGGCTGGAAGGCGTCGGTGTGCAGTTCGAGTTGCGGATCGGGCGGCCCCTCGACGACGTGCGTGAGGATCGTCTGCAAATACAGCATGGGCTCGGCATCGAAGCTGGAGACGTAGCGAAGCAGCCCCTGGAAATCGGGAGAATCGAGCAAACGCGCCACAGTGGGAAGGTGCGGCAGGCTGATGGAATCGAGGGCGATCCGGCGCGTGATCGTGTCGCCCTGCACGGTCTCGCGCGCGGGCCCGCGATAGGCGCGAATTTCGTCTTGCAGTGATCGAAATCCATCCTGCGGCAGGTAATCCGACTTAACGATCAGGCCGTCACGCTCGAACGCGGACCGATCCTCGGCCGATATCCGCCTCGCCAATCGCCGGCGGCGCATCCAAGCCAGGTGATGCGCGATGCGCAACCGCGCGACATGAAGACCATGCCGGTTCAGCCAGGCACTTCCGATGATGGGATTGTCGACAAAGGATTTCGTCCCCGTCGCCAACTGCAGCAACCAAATCGGGAACAGAAAGACGCGTAGAAATCGGGTCATGAAGAATCGCGTGCAGCGTGCGCTGGCAAGCAGGTGGCGCGATAGCATGGTAAGGTCAATCCGGCACACCCTTTTCTATCTTGTTGTCGGTGCATAGCCTAAAGATGTAACGAGCCGGCGCCCGCAGCCTTGTGCACCATCGGCTGTTTGATTAAGGACGCGACATAGACTTGGCGTAAATACTGCCTCGCCGCCCGAGAACACAAAGCGAATGCCGCATCTTCTTCTGGACCTTTCCCGTCTGATCTCAAGTTCCGCCAGGGCGGCGCCGACCGGGATCGACCGCGTCGAGCTCGCCTATGCCCGCGAGTTGCTTGCCCGGCCGGGAGACGATGTTTCGTTCGCGGCAATGACCAATCTGCGCGCATTCGGTCTGATCACGCGTCTACAGGCTCAGGCCTTCATTACAGCCCTGTCGGCGCAATGGTTCGGCAGTCAGCAACCGGGCCGGGCGGCGCGCATTGCGAGCCGGATCGCCGGCTTCATCCCCGTGAACGGCGACCGCGCCCTGCGTAGGCGGATGAAACGGCAGACTGAGCCGGTGATATATCTCAACGTATCCCACCATCATCTCGACCGCCCAGCGACGATCGACCGCCTGAAGAAACGCTTCGGCGCCCTCTTCGTACCGCTGGTCCATGACCTGATCCCGATCGAATATCCGGAATACCAGCGGCCGAATCAGGCCGAGATTCACGGACGCAGGATCGATACGGTAATCAACCTTTCCGACGCGGTGATCGTCAACTCCCAGGCGACAGCCGACATATTGGCGCCCAGGATGGCCAAAGCCGGCCGCAACACGCCGATTCTGGCGTCCCATCTCGGATTCGATCTTCCGGAGAAGCGGACCCTCCAGCCATTCGGCATTCCCCGTCCCTATTTCATTTGCATCGGCACGATCGAACCGCGCAAGAACCACCTGCTGCTGCTGAAACTCTGGCGCAGGCTCGCACTCGAGTTGGGTGACGCCGCACCGCACCTGGTGATCGTCGGTCGGCGAGGCTGGGAGATCGAGAACGTCATCGACATGCTGGAGCGCAGCCCGGGTCTGGCAGGAAAGGTGCACGAGTTCAGCGCTATCACCGATTCGGAAGTCTGCGGGCTGATCCGGAGCGCCCAGGCGCTGTTGTTCGCGTCGTTTGCCGAAGGCTTCGGCCTGCCCGTGATCGAGGCGCTGGCGCTGGGAACGCCGGTGCTGTGCAGCGATATCCCCGCCTTTGTCGAGGTCGGGCGAGGCGCGCCGGAGTTCTTCGACCCGCTGGACGGGCCCTCGTGGTACGCAGCGATCCGCGATTACACGGACAGTGCATCACCGCGGCGCGCGGCGCAGTTGGACCGCCTGAGAGACTGGACACCACCGAACTGGACGCACCACTTCCAGGCGGTTGACGCACTCCTGAACGGCCTTACGGACGCCTGATCGGGTGATGGACGGCCCGGACCCGCAGACGCTCGGCTGGCTGCAATGGCTGGGGGTCGTGCTGACGCCGGTCGCCTGGGCAACGCATATTGCGATCGCCGTCGCCATGCAGTCGCTGGTGGCGCTCGCCATCGGCCGTACGCGCCTCAGCAATCCGTGGTGGATCGGCGCCGCATTCGCCACGGCCTATGCCTATTCGCGCGAAAAGACGGAATTCGAGTTCCACCTGAAGGCGATCAATCACCTCCGCACGGTGGGACCCTATTGGTATCGGGGTTTCATTCCGCTCGAGTGGGATCTGTCGAGCCAATTCCAGTTCTATGCGCCGGCCGCGGCCGTCATCCTGCTCGCCTTGGCCATCGACCGGCGAGCGCGTTAGCCGGGAGCCAGCTCGAAATTGTCGAGCATCAGCCATTGGTCCAGATGCGCGACAATGATCTCGGCAACCGCCGCGTCGAGCCGTTCGACCGCCCGGCGCAGCTCGTCCTCCCCGCCCCATTCAAATTGGATGGCGGGCAATATGGTGAGTTGAAAATGCGCACCTCCGGTCCGGACGCAGAAATACGGGCAGACCAGCGCGTCGGCCATTTTGGCCAGATTGGCGATCCGGCCGAGATTGCCGTCAAGCCGCACGGGACGGCCGAAAGACGGCGCCAGAAGCTCACCCTTGAGGTACTCGTCGCCGGCAAGCGAGAGCAATCCGTTGTCCCTTAAATGGTTCAATATCTGGCCGCCGGCCTTTACGCCGGGGACGATGTAACGCGCCGCGTGGCGTTTCCGGCCCTCGACCGCGATCCGGTAGCGATAGGGATTGACCAGCGGCTGCGCCACCTGCCGCCAGTTTTCGCCAAGCGTATCGAGCGCCTGGGCGATCACCTCCCAATTGCCCAGATGTACGAACAGGCCGATGCGCGGCCGGCCGGTGAGGCGGACTGCCTCGAGATGCTCGGCACCGACAATCGCGATGCGGTCCGACCGGTATATCCGGTCGAGCACGGCGAACTCGGTCATAACGCGCCCCATGTCACCCCAGAACCGGCGCACAGTCGCATCGACGACTTCAGGTGCGGCAAGGTCCGGCCGCAGGAGCCGGAGATTGTGCCGGACCCTGCCGTCGCGGATCCGGTTGCGCGGACCGACAATCGTTCCCAGCCAGAAACCGATAGCCGAACACCAGGCGATCGGCAGGACGCTCAGCAATTTGATGAAGATCAGCAGGGCGTTGCCCTTGAGGGCAGCGCCGCTCAGGCGAGCCGGCATAAAGTCCTATCCGTGGCCGAACGGGCAGGAACCGGCAGCGGGCGTGGCATCCGCCACGGCGGCAGGAATGGGCCGCGGGAGCGGCGCGCGCGGATAGAGCAGCATCGGCAGCGTTTCCCCCGGGCGCAGCGACAGGCGCGACACAGGCTCGACCTTGGCGCCCGGCGCCAAGTCCAGGCGGAAGGACTGAGCCAGCGTCGCCAGACACAAGACCGCTTCGGTCAGCCCGAACTGCAGGCCGGCGCAGACGCGCGGGCCGATGCTGAACGGCACATAGGTGTAACGGTCGATCGGCGGCGCGCCGGGCAGGAAGCGCTCCGGCATGAAGTGATCCGGCTTATCCCAATACAGGCGATGCCGGTGCAGCAACCAAGGGATGACCGCGACGATTGCGCCCTTCTCAACCTGCCGGCTGCGGATTTTCTCCGGCCGGCTCGCCTGGCGTGTCAGCAGAGGAATCGGCGGGTAGAGCCGCAGCGTCTCATCGATCACGGCACGCGTATAGATGAGGTCCGGCACATCCTTGAGGTTCGGCGCCCGGCCGCCGAGGACCCGGTCCAACTCCTCATGCAGCTTATCCGCCGCCCAGCCGGCCTGAGACAGCAGGAACCAGGCCCAGGCCAGGGTGTTGGCCGTCGTCTCGTGCCCGGCCATGAAGATGACGGCCGCTTCGTTGCGGACGGCGTCGTGGCTGAGCTGCTTGCCGTCGGTGTCCTTGGCATTGAGCAACATGCCGACGAGCGAGTTTTCGTCCTGTTCATGCCGTGCTCGCGCGCCGGCTATAACCGTGTCCAGGGCGTTGACGATCTTCCTGACATGGCGGCGGACGCGCAGCCCGGAGAAGAGATTGGGGATATCGGGGAAGCCGGCGAAAGACAGCAGGTTCACGACGTCGATCTGGCGTTGATATTGGCTGAAACCGTCGATGATCGCCCGGGCGCTCTCACGGCTCAGCGACGGGCCGAAGATCGTCCGGCAGATCACCCCGGCAGTCAGCTCCGCCATCTCGCCCAACACGTCGATGTTCGATCCTGGCGGCAGCGCCGCCCAACGGTTCGCCATCTCGGCCGCGAGCTCGACCATGACGGGCGCGAACGTCGGCAGGTGCTGACCGTGGATGATCGGCGCGACGATGCGGCGGCGCGTCTTCCAGATCGCGCCGTCGCTGACGAACAGGCCGTCGCCGACCAGCGGCCGCAAGGTTTCCCGCATCTGCGGGCTCTTGCGTTCGAAGGCATCGTTGGCGTTGACGAAGGCCTGCTGGACCGTGTCCGGGCTGTTGCAGATCACCACCTGGCGCGCCAGCACGCGCGTCACCATCGTCTGATACTGGAACGCCTTGTCCTCCCAGATCGTGATGAAATTGTGCCGGCTGCGCCGCAGTATCTCGAGCGTCGACAGCGGCTCCGCCGGCCGCGGCGGGAAAGGCGGAATGTATGTCTCAGACAGAACGGAATCGGGCAGAGTCGCGCTCCTGCGAACAGGTCCGCTGCTTCGCGGGCCTCGCGGGGCCTTCTTGTGCAGCGCGATCAAACTACTGTGAATTGGCGGCCGGGCCAACCCGACGTGACGTCACGGCATGCCGGCGTCGTCGAAGGCGCGACGTGCCTCCTCGATTTCCGCGATATGGTCCGCCGTCCAGTCATGAACGGCCATCATCGGTATCCAGAAGCTGCGGCCGAGCGACGTCAGGCTGTATTCCGCATGACCGCCGACGCCTTCCGCACGAGCGACCAGGCCGTCGCGCCGCAGACCGCGCAACGCCTCCGCCAGCATCTTGTTGCTGATCTCAGTTCGGCGCAGGCGCCGTGGCCCCAGCTCGTCAATCCGTTCCCGGAGCTCGGAAAATCGTGCCGGCCGCTCATGCAGCCCATAGATCACCAGCGCGGACCAGCGGTCGCCGACACGATCCAGCAGGTCGCGCGCCAACGCCGCGACGCGAGACGGATCGGCGTTTCGCAGCTGGTCTAACGGCATGGCGGACACACGACGGAAAACATGGCGGGAGCTTGCGTCGAAGCCGTGTCCCTGTCCAGCGCGCGGTTACGAAGAAGTAACTGGATGACGCGCGCGCCGGCGGCCTAGGTTGCCATCAAAGAAATCACGCGAAATTGGGAGGGCGCGCATGAAGGGGCACTGGTTTTCGCAAAACCCGGACAGGGCCTGGGCCGAAAAGCTCTATCTGATCTTCATCCCTATCTTCTTCATCTACAACGCGGTGATGCAGAAGATGGGCTGGGTAAGCGCCGGAAATTTCTGGCACATCACCCAGGACCTGCTGATGTGGGCCCCCTATTGCGTCGTGCTTCCGCTGATCCTCCGTCGCAATTCCGGCGTCCGCTTCTATGAGGATTACTGGTTCAAGTTCCAGATCTGGGTCGGCGTCTTCGTCTTCTTCGCCACCTATTTCCATACCGAGTGGTTCTTCTCGGTTCTGGGCATGCGGTACAATTTCCCGAATGTCAGCCTGTATTTCGACAGCCGGCTGGCGGGGCCTGACGAAGCCACCGCGCTGGCCAATCACGAGAAGATCCCGCTCGGCATCTATCTCAACACGATGGCCTTTTTCACCATCTATCACACCCTTGCCGTCGTCGTGATGCGCCGGGTGCGCAGCATGACGGACAATTGGAACGCCGGCGCGCGCTGGGGCAGCTGGGTCGCCATCGTTGCCGCAGCGTCCTTCTTCTTCGCCTTCATGGAAACCTATCTCTATATCCAGCCCGATGTCGCCAACACGGTCTATTACCTGGACAAGGCGCGCATGCTGCGCATCGGCAGCTTCTGCTACATGCTCTACTTCCTCGTCAGCTTCCCCAACGTCTATCGCCTGGACGAGCCGCCGGGCGAGAAGTGGAACCTGTCGCGCTGCGTGATCGAGGCCGGTTTCGTCAGCATGGTGTCGCTGCTGCTGATCGACCTGTTTGCCTGGGTTTATGGGCCGATCGTCTGATGAAGTTTTGGCAGTGCATGGCGCTGGTCGACATGGACCAGCTGCCGGCCCTGTGTCGGAAGGCCGAAGAGCTGGGTTTCGAGGGCATGTCGATCGGCGATCATTGGATTACCTTCGAATCCCAGTATCAAGCTTACGATTACAGCAAGGACTCGGCGGTCCTCTGGTATCCGGAAACGCACTTCCCGGACCCGTGGGTCGCGATCGGCGCGTGTTCGCAGGTCACGACCCGGCTGAAATTCATGACGACGGTCTATGTCCTGCCGATGCGGGACCCGTTCAGCGCGGCCAAGGCCATATCCACCGCGGCGCGCTATTCCAACAACCGCGTAATCCTGGGCGTCGGCATCGGCTGGCAGGAATCGGAATTCCGGCTGGCCGGACAGGATTTTCGCAACCGCGGCAAACGCGCCGACGAAATGCTCGATATCGTCGAAAAGCTAATGACCGGCGAGGTCATCGAGTATCATGGGCAATATTACGACTTCCCGCGGCTTCAGATGTCGCCCGGCGTGACCGCGCCGGTTCCGGTGATCGTCGGCGGCCATAGCACCGCAGCCTTCAAACGCGCGGCTCGTCATTGGGGCTGGATCGGTGCGCAATATCGTCCGGACGACCTGCCACCGGTCATCGCCGCGCTGCGTTCGGAACGCGCCGCGCTGGGCAAAGACCGCGAGCCGTTCGAGATTCAGCTGAACCTGTACGACTACAGTCCCGACACGATCAGGCGGGTCGAGGATATGGGGGTCACCCAAATCCACAAAAGCGCCTGGCTGGACGAAAACGGACGGGTCGGCCGCATGAGCCTCGAGGACAAGCTTCGCGACATGGAAGCGTTCGCCGAGCGCCATATGCGCTGAAGGAAATTTCTTGTGCAGACGATAGAGCCGTTGGGAAAATCACATGGGAAAATTGGACGGAAAGATCGCGCTGATCACCGGCGCGACCTCGGGAATCGGTCTTGAAACGGCGCGGCTGTTTCGAGAGGAAGGCGCGACGCTGGCGATTCACGGACGCGACGCCGAGAGGCTCGCCGCGGCCGCCGCGGAGTTGGGGCCCGACACGCTCGCGGTGCGCGGCTCGGTAGAAATCCCGGCCGACCGCAACAGGCTGGTCGAGGAAGTCGGCGCCCGCTTCGGCCGGATCGACGTCCTGTTCGCCAATGCGGGCATCTTCCGCCCGGTGATGATCCCCGACATCGACGAAGACACGTTCGATCAGATGCTGGGCACCAACGTGAAGGGTTCCTTCTTCACCTTGCAGAAAGCCCTGCCGCTGCTGGGCAAGGGATCGAGCGTGATCTTCAACACCTCCGCCATGATCCATATCGGCCTGCCGAGCACGACCATGTATGTCGCGACCAAGGCAGCGTTGCGCGCGATGGTGCGGGTGATGGCGTCGGAACTCGGGACGCAGGGCATCCGCGTCAACACGGTCAGCCCCGGCGCGATCCTGACACCGCTGCACAGCCACAGCAGCCTGCCCCCGGAAGCCCGCGATCAGACCGCCCAGGCAATCATGTCACGGACGCCCGCCGCCCGCTTCGGCAACGCCGACGAAGTGGCCAAGGCCGTGCTGTTCCTGGCTTCCGACGATTCCTCCTATGTGCAGGGTGAGGAGCTGGTCGTGTCCGGCGGCTGGTCGGCGGTCTAAAGCCCCAACGCGCTCAATCCCGGATGGTCGCCCGGCCGCCGGCCGAGCGGCCAACGGAACTTGCGGTCGGCCTCGGCAATAGGCTGGTCGTTGATGCTGGCGATACGGCGGCGCATCAGGCCGTTCTCGTCGAACTCCCAATTCTCGTTGCCGTATGAGCGGAACCACAGGCCGCTATCGTCACGCCACTCATAGGCGAAGCGCACGGCGATGCGGTTCTCGTGGAAAGCCCAGAGCTCCTTGATCAGGCGATAATCGAGCTCGCGATTCCATTTCCGCGTCAGGAAGGCCTCGATCGCCGTGCGGCCGCGGATGAATTCGGCACGGTTACGCCATTCGCTGTCGAGGGTGTAGGCGAGCGCCACCTTCGCCGGGTCGCGGCTGTTCCACGCGTCCTCCGCCAGGCGCGCCTTCTGCGCGGCGGTTTCGACGGTAAAAGGCGGCAGAGGCGGACGCGGCGCGTCGGTCATGGTCCGGTTCCTTCCAGTTTCGCGAGCCGCGACCGCAGTTCGGCGTTTTCAGCTTGAAGCGTTTCGATCTTCTGGCGCACAGCCGCCAACGCCGGTTCAAGCTCGGCCTGGGTATAGCGCGGCGTGATGTGCTGCGGACAGTTCCAGTCGAATGTCTCCAGATGCAGCAGATAGGCGCGCTCCGGCTTTGCCTTGTAGGCAGGGTCGATCAACAGTTCCGCCAGCTTCGGATCGTCAGCCAGACTCTTGACCTCGGCATGCGCGAACATCTTCATGCGGGCACGATTCGGGTAATCCACGAGGATCAGCGCGACGCGGTCGTCGGCTTTCAGGTTGCCCAGGCTGATATATTGCCGGTTGCCGCGATAGTCGGCGAAAGCCAGCGTCTTGTCGTCGATAACATGTAGGAAGCCCGGCGGCCCGCCGCGATGCTGGACATAGGGCCAGCCGATCTCGGACACCGACGCCATGTAGAAGCTGTCGCGCGCGGCAATGAACTGCTTCTCCGCTTCGCTGAAGCGGTCGAACGTGCGGTCGCCGTGGAGGCGGCCCCACATGTCGGCGCTGCCGTTTTCCACCTGAGCCGCCTTTACACTGGGTGTGTTGGCGATGTCGAGGAATCCGTAT
>DATJHU010000131.1:0-5164 GCA_035493715.1 Alphaproteobacteria bacterium
CAACCGGCCCTACGTGTCGCAGGTCGTCAGCAACGTGACCGGTAACACCACGACCGCGGCACTGAGGCCCGGGGACATTCTTGGCGGCATTTCGGTGGCGCCCGTCGTGGGCGGCCGGATCGGCCCGCGCCTCGACGTCAGCGACCAGGCCTGCGCGACGCAGGTGCTCGAACGCACGAACACCGGGACGCCGGTCCACTGGCAGACCGCCAGCGGCATCCCGATCACCTTTACGGTCAACCGCACCGACGATTCGGGCGGTCGGCGCTGCCGGACCTTCACGGCAACCGCGACCTTCGCCAGCAAGAACCAGAGCGTAACGGGCACCGCCTGCAAGCAGACCGACGGAAGTTGGCAGACGATGCGCTGAGCGCGGAAAAACTGGGAAAATATGAGGGGGGCCGGCGTCGATCGCCGGCCTTTCTTTTTTGCGCGCTTCCGATTGAAATGGCTGGGGCGGGAGGATTCGAACCTCCGGATGCCGGTACCAAAAACCGGTGCCTTACCGCTTGGCGACGCCCCAACTGGCCGGTTTGCTGCGCGGGAGACTAGGCCCGGCCGCGTATCCGATACAAGGTCGCGGCGCTCTTTTGATCTTTTTCTCCGGCCCATGCAACCCATGGGCGCCGGCCCTCTCTCAAACTCGTGACAAACGTCCGCAATTGCGCGATGACAGCGCCGGTGCGTCGATCAATGCGCAGCACGCGCCAATTCAAGATACGCAATAGCGGACGTGGAAACGGGCCGCGAACGGGGAAATCGGCAAGATGGTGAAGATCGCTATCGGTGTGTACGGGCTCCAGCGCTGGTTCGGCGGCGATTTCGCGCCGACCGTGGATATCGTCCGCCGCGCCGACGAAAAGGGCATCGACCAGGTCAGCATCACCGACCATGTGGTCATGGGCGAGCATCTTGAGAATTACCCCTACGGCCCCTTCCGCGACAATCTGGAAGCGCCCTGGTACGAGCCGGTGACCGCGCTGGCCGCCTATGCCGGCGTCACCAAGAAAATCCGCCTGTCGATGGGTATCCTGATCGCCCCGCTGCGCCCCGCCGTGCTGCTGGCCAAGCAGCTGGCGACGCTTGACGTGATGTCGAACGGCCGCGTGGACGTGGGCCTGGGCCTGGGCTGGCAGAAAGAAGAATACGATGCCGCCGGCGTGCCCTGGGAAGGCCGCTACGGCCGCATGGAGGAGCAGGTCCGCGTCTGCCGCGCGCTGTGGACCCAGGCGCCCGCCGCCTTCCACGGCAAGACCGTCGACTTCGCGAAGATCCACGCCTATCCGCGTCCGGTGCAAAGCCGCCTGCCGGTTTGGTTCGGCCTCGCCCCGACCGAGAAGAATTTCGCCCGCATCGCGGAACTGGGCGACGGCTGGATTCCGATGGAAAGCGAGCCGGACAAGCTGGCCCCGATGGTCGACAACCTGCGGGTTGCCTTCGAGAAGGCCGGGCGCGATCCGGGAGCGATCGATGTCCGCGTCGTCGCGCCCTATGTCTTCCGGCCCGACTATAGCTGCGACCTGGACGCGACGCTGGCCAAGATCCCGGCGCTGAGACAAGCCGGCGTCACGGTCGTCGAGTTCCATCCCCTCTATCTCTGTGCCGGCGCGGACGATTTCGACCGCTTCGCCGACGCCATCCTTGCTGCGAAGAGCCTCTGACATGACCGATCTGGATTTGATGCGCGACGAGTGGGCGTTGCGCAAAATGGCAATGGAATATGCCCGCACCGTGGATCGCGGCGATGGCGCCGGATTCGCCGCTTTGTTCACGCCGGATGCCGCGGTCGAAGGACCGGGCTTCAAGGTCCAGGGTTACGACCAGCTGTTCGGCAATCCGGGCATGCTGAAGCAGATGTACCAGTCGACCATGCACACCGTGCTGAACCACACGGTCAAGATCACGGGCGACACGGCGGAAGGCGAGACATATTGCATCGCCTATCACGTCAACCGGCCGGAGAACGGCATTACCACCCGGTTGGACTGGGCGATCCGCTATCAGGACAAATATGTCCGCCGCGACGGCAAATGGCTCTACACGCATCGGCAGCTCCTGGTCGAATGGACCGAGCTGTCGACGGTCACAATGATCGGCTGATCTCAGGATCGGCCAATACGGGAGGAATAGGGGAATGAGCGGGAACAACGCACTGGCCGGCAAGGCCGCCTTCGTGACCGGCGGCGCCGGGGCCATCGGGTCGAACTGCGCACGGCTGCTTGCACGGGATGGCGCAGCCGTCCTGATCATGGGTCGGCGCAAGGAAGCTCTGGAGGAATCCAAGGCCGAGATCCTGAAGACCGTGCCGGACGCGCGGATCGAGATCCATGCCGGCGACGCCTGCGAGGAAAAGGACGTCCGCGCCGCCTTGGAGCAGGCGCACAAGATGCTGGGCCGCCTGGATATCATCGTGCCGACTGTCGGCGGCGGCGGTTTCAAGCCGCTGCTGATGCTGACCGCGGCCGAGCTGGAGGCCGAGCTCAAATACAATATCGTCAGCGCGTTCCTGGCCGTGCGCTATGGCGTGCCGCTGATGGAGGGCAAGGGTGGCTCGATCGTCTGCATCTCCTCGACCGCGGCGAAGCTGCCCTTCGCTTATCTCTCGGCCTATCACACGTCGAAGGGCGGTCTTGAGAACTTCATCCGCGCGGCGGCGGAGGAGCTGGGTTCGGCCGGCGTGCGGATCAACGCCGTGCGCCCGGGCCTGACGCGCAGCGGCGGAACGGTCCGGATGATCGAGACGCCGGAAGTCGTCCAGCGCTTCATCACCGAATTCCCGCTCGGCCGCGCCGGCGAGCCGGAGGATATCGCCGAGGCCGTGCGCTATCTGGCCGGGCCGGAATCCTCCTGGGTCACCGGCCAGAGCTTCGCCGTCGACGGCGGCAACGAGATCCGCAAGAACCCCGACCTGTCCGACATGGTCGCGGCGATGATCGGGCAGGACAAGCTCGACATGCTGAAGCGCGGGCTGTCGCCGGAATGAGCTGGGCGAACGTCAAATTCGACTATTCGGGCCGCAAGGTCCTGGTCGTCGGCGGCACCACCGGCATCGGCTTCGGCGTCGCCAGGGCCTACCGGGAGGCGGGGGCCGAGGTCACGATCACCGGCCAGCGCGCGAGCGCCGCGGATTACGATGCCGACTATTCGGGCTTCGGCTATCACAAGCTGGACATTACCGCACTCACCGACATGAAGCCCGTCGCCGACGCGCTCCCGGCGCTGGACATACTGGTCAACAGCGCCGGCGTCGGCTGGGTCGGCGGCGAGTTCGGCGTGCACGAGTACGAGCCGGAAATCTTCGAGAAGGCGGTGCGCATGCATCTGACCGGCCCCTATCGCACGATCGAGGCCTGTCAGCCGAAATTGTCGGCAAGCACGCTACCGGGCGGCGGCTCGGTCATCTCCATCGCCTCGATGGCCTCGTTCTTCGGCATCGAGACGGTACCGGGCTATGGCGCGGCGAAGGCCGGGCTGGTCCAGATGACCAAGACGCTGGCGATCCATTGGGGCAAGCAGAATCTCCGCGTGAATGCCGTCGCGGCCGGGCTGACCAAAAGCGCAATGACCGCCTGGTTCATGGACGACGCCGAGATGACGGCCCCGACCCTGCAGCGCACGCCGCTCGACCGGATCGGCGAGCCGGAGGATATCGCGGGTGCGGTGCTCTACCTGACCAGCGCCGCGGCGCGTCACATCACCGGACAGACGGTGATCGTCGACGGCGGCTATTCGATCTTCGGATAATCGAGGCTTCGGATGAGCAGTAAGCCCTTGGCCGGGATGACGGCCGTCGTCACCGGCGCCAATGGCGGCATCGGCAGTGCCTCGGCCGAGCTGCTGCTGCGCGACGGCGCCACTGTCATGATCCTCGCCCGGCGCCGCAAGGAGCTGGAGGAAACCAAGGCCGAACTGCTCGCCGCCGTTCCCGACGGACGGGTCGAGCTGTTCGTCGGCGACGGCATGGTCGAGACGGATATCGAGACCGCCTTCGCCCAGGCCCATGCGATCCACAACCGGCTGGACATCGTCGTCGCCACCGTCGGCGGCGGCAACGGCTTCAAGCCGATGCTGATGCTGGACGCCGAGACGTTCCGCGCGCAGTTCGACCGCAATGTGGTCAGCGCGTTCCTGGCGATCCGCTATGGCGCGCCGTTGATGGAACCGGGCGGATCGATCGTCTGCATCTCCTCCACCGCCGCCAAGCTGCCCTTCAATGGGCTCGCCGCCTATCACACCGCCAAGGGCGCGTTGGAGAACCTTGTCCGCGCTGCCGCCGAGGAGCTGGGCGCCGCCGGCATCCGGGTGAACGCGGTGCGTCCCGGCCTGACGCGCAGCAAGCGGGTCGGCTACCTGTTCACCGACGACACAATCTTCAACAAGTTCCTGGACGAATTCCCGCTCGGCCGCGCCGGCATGCCGATGGATATCGGCCACGCCGTGCGCTATCTGGCCGGTCCGGAAGCGGCTTGGGTCACCGGCCAGAGTTTCGCCGTCGACGGCGGCCAGGAGCTGCGCAAGAATCCCGACCTGGGCCAAATGCTGGAAGCCAATGTCGGCAAGGAAGCCTTCGCCGCGGTCAAGCGAGGGAAAATTCCGCGCTAGTCGTTTACCTTTCGGAGGAAGGCGATGTCGGTCGACGAATTCAGGCAAACGCTCGCAGCGGCCAGCCCACCGGCCGAGCTTGATGCATCGCTGACCGCGCTGTGGTGGGACGCGAAAGGCGACTGGGACAAGGCCCATGCCTGCGTCGATCACGGATCGGGCGCACAGGATATGCGGGTTCATGCGTATCTGCATCGCAAGGAGCCCGATCCGGCGAACGCCGCCTACTGGTATCGCCGGACGGGGCGACGGACGCCCGACATGACGCTGGACGCGGAGCGCGAAGAATTGCTGCGCGATCTGCTGACCGCATGAGAAAACACCAGGAGAGGAGACAGTATGAGCCACGAGACGGTTAAGGTCCGCACCCAGGACGGCGAATGCCCGGTGCATGTCTTCACACCCAAGAGCGGCGCAGGCCCCTGGCCGGCGGCGATCTTCTTCATGGACGGGTTGGGCATCCGCCAGACTCTGTTCGACATGGGGCAGCGTCTGGCCGACGGCGGCTATGTCGTGCTGCTGCCCGATCTCTATTATCGCGCCGGGCCCTATGAGCCGCTCG
>DATJHU010000132.1:0-22960 GCA_035493715.1 Alphaproteobacteria bacterium
AATGTCCGTAAAATCGCGATAGGCGGATGAAAGATAGACAAGCCGGAGCACTCAGTAGCCTTCCCGCGCCAGCTCCGCCTCCGTTTCATCAAGCGCCCGATCGAGTTCTTCGTCGCTGTGCGCGCCGCCCTCGGCGATCGACATGTTGAGCGTGTTGCGCAGCGCCTGCAATTTCGCCTCACGCTCTTCGACAAGTCGCAGCCCCTCGCGCACAACTTCGCTGGCGGAGCTATAGCGGCCGGCCTTCACCACGCCTTCGACAAAACCCTCCCAGCGATCGCCAATCGATACGTTCATCGGAAAGCCCTCCTATTGGATGATCTCGCGCATGATAACATCAAATGGTCAATTTTTGTTATCCGAACAGCTGTCGGCAACCGTGTCGCTCGCCATCCACTGAAAGCTCGGTAACAATTGACTAATTGCCCATAAGCGGGAACCTCCAATGGTGTACTCCACGGCATGGACGTGAAGGCGGCAAAGTGTCTTAGAGTATTCAGACGAGGCATGCTTTGCCGACGGTAGGCTTTAGATTGTCATCCTCGACGGGCCGGCCGCAGCTTTGTGCGCCGCAGCCCATCTTCGAGAAGCGCTGTAAATGATGAAACCTCCGATGCCCGGCCTGGCCACCCTAACCCTCGCCGAGCGCTCCCTGATGGAGCAGGCGATCGCCGAAGCGGAGGCCGGCTTTGCCGAGGGCGGCCTGCCGATCGGGGCCGTGCTGGCGCGGGGCGGCACGTTGCTGTCCAAGGGTCACAATCGCCGCGTTCAGAATGGCGACCCGATTGCGCATGGCGAGATGGATTGCCTGCGCAATGCCGGCCGCCTGCGGACGTACCGGGACCTGACACTGTTCACGACTCTCAGCCCCTGCATGATGTGCTCCGGCACGATCGTGCAGTTCAAGATTCCCAGGGTGATCGTCGGCGAAAACCGCACCTTCGGTGGAAACGAGGCTTTCCTGGCCGAGCACGGGATCGAGGTCGTCGTTCTCGACGAGCCGCGCTGCATCGCGCTGATGGAACGCTTCCAGACCGCCTATCCGGATGTCTGGAAGGAGGATATCGGGGAATAGCAAGGCGCGGGCGGCGCGGCTTCCGCTACTTCCCGTCCTCGGCGGTCTTGAGGAACCTGATGAAAAGCGGGGCGACGGCGGCGGCGTTTTCCGTGTGCAGAAGGTGCCCCGCCTTCGGCACCAGATAGACCTGGCCTGCGGATGTCTTTGCTTGAAGCGCGGTTGCCCCGGACGCATTGAAGACGCGATCGTCCGCGCCCCAGACGATCAGCGTCGGCTTGCGCGCAAGGGGCGTGCGGATCAGGACGTCGTCGTAGAGATTCACGATATTCCAGACCTGGATATAGTGGTCGCGGTTGCGGACATATTCGTCGACGATGGATTTGGCGGCCGATGGCGAAATGTTCGGCGGGCTGACGAAAAGCAGGTGCAGTTCGATGTCCAGTTCCGCCGGGGTCAGCGGGATGAACGGATTGATGCCGCTGAGGATTGCACCCCGGATTCCGTCGCCCCAACCGGTGATCCCTTCAGGCGAGCCGAGAAACGCCAGGCTGCGGACCTGCTCCGGATAGGCTGTCGCGTACAGCGCCGCGATTGCGCCGCCCATCGAGTTGCCGGCGATATCGAAGCGCGCAATGCCCAGCCGCGCGGCCAGCGCGTGGAGGTTTTCCACCTCCCGCTCAAGCGGGTAATCGCCCAGCGAATAGCCGGCGCTTTTGCCGTAACCCGGCAAATCGACGGCAATGGCTTCATAGCCGGCATCGGCGATCAGACAGGCAAGCGCCGTCCATTGCTCCTTATCGGCAAAAAGGCCGTGCACCAGCAACACGGGCGGTCCCCGCCCAAAGCTGTTGTAGCTGATGGTGCCGCGGCCGATCGGCTCCGCGTGCGTCGCGGGCACACATGGCTGCGCTTGGGTCGGCAGCGCGACAATGAAACAAAAAAGGGCCGCCAACGCCGTCCGGATGCAGGTCGTCATGATGATGCTTTGCTTGCCTTCGATTGGACCATGATAACACCGGCGTACGAATAATATTGACATTCTCGAAAAATTATGTTCCTGTTTTGTTCATGAGCGCATCGCAACCCGTAACCGCACCGGCGAACCCGGCCGCCTCCGGCGGCTGGCACCGCGAAGCCGCGACCGCGCCCGACGCGCAGGTCCGGCTGGCCGAGCTGCAATTGCGGCAGCTGGCAGAGATACGGGAAGTCGGCATGCGCGTGCTGGAGGATCTGGACGAGGAGCGCGACAAGCCGATCGAGAAGCGCATGTCCGTCGCCCAGCGCGGCGCAACGTTCGACCGGGTCAGCAAGGCGATCCGGCAGATCATGGCGCTGGAGCAGGAAGTCATCGGCATGCGCGAGAAGCGCGTGCACAAGGTCGCGGAGGAACGCACGCGTACCCGCGGCCAGCAGGTGAAGCAGTCCGTCGAGCAGTCGCTGAAAACCGCCAGGCCCGGCATGGACCGGCCGCAGCGCGAGCGGCTGCTGAGCGATCTGTTCGTCGACTACCGGAAATTCGCGACAGGCAATATTCCTGACCTGATCGCCGGCATCTGCAAGGATCTGGGCATACAGGCCGACCTCTCGCTGTGGGAGGAACCCAACTATCAGGACATTGCCCTGCCGTCGGGATACGACTGGATCGTCCCGGTCAATGGCGACAAGCCCTATACGGTCGTCGACACGCCGAGCGGCATCCAGGTCCGCCGGCCGTTCGATTCCCACCATTTCGCGCGCGGCGGCGCCCCGCCGGACGGATAGCGCGCGCTTATTTTCGGCCTCCCCACGCTTCGTCGCTTTTCCACCCCCCAGATCCCCTGCTCCCCCCCGTTTCTGTTAACGGCGGGGCGCTGGGGCATGTCCGTATGGGTGCCCGATTTCCGCCGGAATTGCCCAGAAATTGCCCTGGAACGGAGTTAGCGGCCGGTCGTTCCCATAATGGACGCCGGGCCATTCGCTACGGTTCGCACGACTTGCGGACCGCGTGATTCCAAGCCCCGATCCCACCGGCACCAGCGTTCCTAAAGGGGCTTTGTGAGGAGAACGCCAAATGAAACGCACACTGACCGCGCCGGCCCTGGCCCTGACCCTTTTCGCCGGCGCCGCCATGGCGCAGACCGTGTCCACCACCACGACAACCCGCACTGTCGAGCTGTCGCCCGAACAGCGGACCGTGGTCCGGCAATATGTCGTGAAGGACACCCACCCGTCGATCGCGGTGCAGGGTTTCGAGGTTCGCGCCGGCGCGGTCCTGCCGCCCAACGTGGCCTTCTATGAAGTGCCGAACGTCCAGCGCTACCGCTACAGCTACATCAACAACCACCGCGTGCTGGTCGATCCGTCGACGCGCACCGTGGTCGAGGTGATCGAGTAGCGCCGGACACGGGGGCCGCGGCGACACCCGCCGCGGCCCCCGGTTTTTATTGTCGTCCCGGCGCAAGACGCAGCCGGTCCGAAATTGAACCGCGCCGCCTTGGCTGGAAGGCTTCGGCGGGCACGCAAGGCGCCTGAAACCCCTTTTGAACGGGCAAACGGCGCCCTTGCCTTGAAATGACCTTGGAACGGGATCGGGTACGGCCGGTTCCCTCCTCGGACATAAGCGCCACTCGATACGGCCGCACAAGGCGGCCGAGCGGTCTCAAGCCCCGATCGCCATAGGCGCGCATGTCTTAGGGGCTGTTGTGAGGAGAAAATTATGAAACGTACAATTCTGGCGTCGATGGCCCTGACCCTGGCCTTCAGCGGCGCGGCTTTCGCGCAGACGGTTTCGACATCGAGCACGACGACGACCCCTGTCGACACCTCGACCACGACCACGACCCGCACCGTCGAGATGACGCCGGACCAGCGGACGGTGTTTCACGACTATGTCGTGAAGGATACCCACCCGTCGGTCGCAATCCAGGGCTATGAGGTCCGCACCGGCGCCGTGCTGCCGCCGAGCGTTTCCTTCTATGAAGTGCCGAAGATCGAGCGTTATCGCTATGCCTATATCAACGACCATCGCGTGATCGTCGACCCGACGACCCGTGAGGTTGTCGAAGTCATCCGGTAACGGTGCATTCCGGGGCTGCGCGAAGCATCGCGGCCCCGGGGTTTCCGGCGGAAATGGTGGTATGCGGCTCGGTTCGCCTTGACCAAAACCCGCAGCCCGCCTAACTCTCCGCCCATCATGGATACCGCCGCACCCCATATCGCCATCAAGCTGCCCGACGGCAGCGTCCGTAACCTGCCGAAGGGCGTTACGGGCACGGAGATCGCCGCGGCGATCGGGCCGGGCCTGGCCAAGAGCGCGCTGGCCGCGAAGGTCGACGGGCATGTGCAGGATCTCGACCTGCCGATCGACCACGACGCAGAGGTCGCCATCGTCACCCGCACCTCGCCCGAGGCGCTGGAGCTGATCCGCCACGACGCCGCCCATGTGCTGGCCGAGGCGGTGCAGAAGCTCTATCCCGGCACCCAGGTCACCATCGGCCCGAATATCGAAGACGGCTTCTATTACGACTTCGCCCGCGACACCCCCTTCACCCCGGAAGACCTCGAGAAGATCGAGGCCGAGATGCGCCGCGTCGTCGAGCGCAACGACGCCATCGTGCGCGAGGTTTGGGACCGCGACGAGGCCATCGCCTGGTTCAAGAAGCATGGCGAGGTCTTCAAGGCGGAGCTGATCGAGGGTTTTCCCGCCGACGAGCAGGTCACCGTCTATCGCCAGGGCGACTGGCTGGACCTCTGCCGCGGGCCGCATATGGCCTCCACCGGGAAACTCGGCCAGGCGTTCAAGCTGACCAAGCTGGCGGGCGCCTATTGGCGCGGCGACAGCCGCAACCCGATGCTCCAGCGCATCTACGGCACCGCCTGGCGCGACCAGAAGGAACTCGACGCCTATCTGCACATGATCGAGGAGGCGGAGAAGCGCGACCATCGCCGCCTCGGCCGCGAGATGGACCTCTACCATCTGCAGGAAGAGGCCGCCGGCAGCGTGTTCTGGCATCCCAAGGGCTGGACCCTTTACCGGACGCTCGAGAACTATCTGCGCAAGAAGCTCGAGGCCGGCGGCTATGTCGAGGTGAAGACCCCGCAGCTGTTCGAGAAGTCGCTGTTCGAGGCGTCGGGCCACTGGGGCACCTATGGCCACAACATGTTCAAGGTCGAGGTCGGCCACGGGCATGAGCATGAGGAAGTGCGCCAGTACGGCATCAAGCCGATGAACTGCCCTGCCCATGTGCAGATCTATCGCCAGGGGCTGAAATCCTATCGCGACCTGCCCCTGCGCATGGCCGAGTTCGGTTCGTGCCACCGCAACGAGCCGTCGGGCGCGCTGCACGGCATCATGCGCGTGCGCCAGTTCACCCAGGACGACGCCCACATCTTCTGCACCCAGGACCAGGTGGTGTCGGAAACCCAGCGGTTCTGCGAATTGTTGAAGACAGTCTATGGCGACCTCGGTTTCACCGACGTGAAGGTGAAGCTGGCGCTGCGCCCCGAGCAGCGCATCGGCACGGAGGAATCCTGGGACCGGGCCGAGCACGACCTGGCAGTCGCGGCCAAGGCCGCGGGGCTGGAGGTCGAGAACCTGCCCGGCGAGGGCGCGTTCTATGGGCCGAAGCTGGAATTCCACCTGACCGACGCGATCGGCCGCGGCTGGCAGTGCGGCACGCTGCAGCTCGACCCCAACATGCCGGAGCGGCTGGACGCCGAATATGTGGACGCCGACGGGCAGCGCAAGCGCCCGTTGATGCTGCACCGCGCGATCTTCGGTTCGCTGGAGCGCTTCATCGGCATCCTGGTCGAGCATTACGCCGGCCGCCTGCCGGGCTGGCTGGCGCCGGTGCAGGTGGCGGTCACGACCATCACCAGCGACGCCGACCATTACGCCGAAGAGGTCGCCGAGCGGCTGAAGGCGGCGGGCATCCGCGCGGTGGTCGATCTCAGGAACGAGAAGATCAATTACAAGATTCGCGAGCACAGCCTGGCCAAGGTTCCGGTCATCGCCGTGGTCGGAAAACGCGAGGCGGCGGAGCGGACTGTTGCACTAAGGACACTTGGTGTTGAAAAACAGGAGGTCCTCCCCCTCGACAATGCCATTCGACATCTCGATGTTACTATGGCGACGCCCTTGGATCGTGTAGGCTAAGGGTTTCGCAGGAAACTGATACAGGGGACACTCCATAGCCAGATTTGGGAATGATGCGCCATCCCGCGACGGGCCGCGCGTCAATTACGAGATCAACGTGCCGAACGTGCGGTTGGTCGGGCCTGACGGCGAAATGATCGGAATCGTGCCGATCCGCGAAGCGATGGCACAGGCAGAAGACACCGGATTCGATCTCGTCGAGATTTCGCCGAATGCCGACCCACCGGTCTGCAAGCTGCTGGATTTCGGCAAGTTCAAATACGAACAGCAGAAAAAGAAGAACGAAGCCCGCAAGAAGCAGAAGATCATCGAGGTCAAGGAGATCAAGCTCCGCCCGAACATCGATGACCACGACTATGACGTGAAAATGCGCGCGGCGACGAACTTCCTTGACGAAGGCGACAAGGTGAAGGTCACCATGCGCTTCCGCGGCCGCGAGATGATGCACCAGGATCTGGGCATGAACGTGCTGATGCGCGTGAGGGACCAGCTGGACCCGCTCGCCAAGGTTGAACAAACCCCGCAGCTGGAAGGGCGGCAGATGACGATGGTGCTGGCGCCAAGATAAGCGCCGGCATTTTCGCTGCAAATCCTATGAAAAAACGACCGACCGTTCGGCTGCAGCCACGGCACGATGCCCGGCTGCGGCACGGGCATCCATGGGCCTTTTCCAACGAAATCGCCATGGATGCGGAGGCCAAGGCCATTCCGCCCGGCACCGCCGTCACGCTGACGAACGCGGCCGGCGGCCGGCTGGGCGTCGGGTACTTCAACCCGCATACGCTGATCGCCGCGCGGGTGCTGACCACAGACGCCGAGACCGAGGTCGGCAAGGATTTCTTCGCGCGCAAGCTCCGCGCCGCCGCCGCTTTGCGCGACCGGCTGTATGCGGAGCCGTACTATCGCCTGATCCACGCCGAAGCCGACGGCATGCCGGCGACCGTGGTCGACCGTATGGGCGACGTCTTCGTCGTTCAACTGAACGCCGCCGGACCGGACCGGGCCGGCGACGATATCCTGGCCGCCCTGGTCGAGCTGTTCGTACCCACGGCCATCATCCTGAAGAACGACAGCCCGGCGCGCACCCAGGAAGGGTTGGCGACCGAAACCCGTCTTGCCTACGGCGCGCTCGACGGCCCGGTGACGCTGATCGAGAACGGCGCGCGGTTCCAGATCGACCCGCTGGAGGGGCAGAAGACCGGCTGGTTCTACGACCAGCGCGACAGCCGCGCCTTCGTCGCCCGCCTCTGCAGGGACGCGACGGTGCTGGACGCCTATTGCTATGGCGGCGGCTTCGGCATCCAGGCGGCGATGGCAGGCGCCAAATCCGTCATGTTGCTCGATCGCTCCGCCGGTGCGCTGCAGGCCGCCGCCCGGTCGGCCGCGCTCAACGATGTCGGCGACCGCTGCGCCACCAAGCAGCAGGACGTGTTCACCGCGCTGGACGAAATGGCCGTCGCAAAGGACCGCTTCGACGTCGTCATCGTCGATCCGCCGGCCTTCGCCAAATCGCGCAAGGATCTGCCCCAGGCGATCCAGGGATATCGCAAGCTGGTGCGGCAGGCGGCCCAGCTGGTCGTGCCGAACGGCATCCTGTTCGCCGCCTCGTGCAGCCACAATCTCGGCGTGCCGGAATTTGCCGAGGCTGTGGCGCGCGGCCTGTCCGATGCCGGACGCACGGGCCGCATCCTGCGCTCCGCCGGCGCCGGCCCGGACCATCCGGTCCATCCGATGCTGCCGGAAAGCGCCTATCTGAAGTCGCTGACGCTCGCGCTCGACTGATCATGACTGAGCTGACCGTTACCATCGACCATGTCGGCGCGCTGGGCGACGGCGTCGCCGAAAGCCCCGGCGGCCGGCTGCATATCCCCTTCACCGCACCGGGCGACCGCGTGCGCGTCGCCATGGCAGGCAAGGGCAAGGCGCAGCTTGTCGAAATCCTGGAAGCCGGCCCCGCCCGTGTGGCGCCGGCGTGCAGCCATTTCGGGCGCTGCGGCGGCTGCGCCATGCAGCATCTGTCGGCCGACTTCATCGCCGATTGGAAACGCCAGCGCGTCGTCGATGCGCTGGCCCGGGAGCGGCTGGACGACGTGCCCGTGGATCGCACGATCACGGTCGCGGCGGGAACGCGCCGCCGCGCCACCTTGGCCGCGACCCGTGTCGGCAAGCGCGTCCTGCTCGGCTTCGCCGAGCGCGCCTCGCACCGGCTGGTCGATCTCACCGAATGCCCGGTCATGCTGCCGGAGCTGGTTGCCCTGATCCCCGCGCTGCGCAGCCTCCTGCCCACGCTGTTGAACCCAGGGGAGGAAGCCGATTTCGCGCTGACCTCAAGCGACACCGGCGCCGACTGCGTCGTGATCCGGGCCCGCCCGCTTTCGCTGGCCGACCGCGAAGCGCTGGCGGCATTCGCCGAGCAGAACGGCCTGGCCCGTATTGCCTGGCGGGCGGCCCCGGCGAAGCCCGCCGAACCCGTAGCCGCGCGGAACGCGCCGACCGTACGGTTGGGCGACCGCACGGTGCCGCTGTCCGCCGGCACCTTTCTGCAACCGAGCGTCGAAGGCCAGGTCAAACTGACCGAACTCGTCCTGCGAGAGCTGGGCGCTGGCCCAGGGGCGGTCGCCGACCTGTTCTGCGGCCTCGGCACGTTTGCCTTGCCGCTGGCGACCGGCGCCGCCGTGACAGCCTATGACAGCGACGAAGCCGGCATCGCCACGCTCAGCGCCGCGGCGCGCGGTCTCAGGCTGAAGGCGGCGCAGCGCGACCTCTATCGCGAGCCGGTTACGGTGCGGGAGCTCGTCGATTTCCGGGCCGCGGTGATGGATCCGCCGCGCGCCGGCGCGGAGGCGCAGGCGCGCGCACTGGCGGATTCCGGCGTCGAGACGATCGTCTATGTCTCGTGCAATCCTGTCAGCTTCGCGCGCGACGCGGCGATCCTGGCGGCTGGCGGGTACGAGCTGGAGCAGGTGACGCCGGTCGACCAGTTCCAGTGGTCGCCCCACACGGAACTGGTCGGCACGTTCAGGCGCTAGCCGAGATCAGCCTTTCGACAGCTTGTCGAGCAGGGCCTGCGCATCCTTCTTGGAATCGAAGTCGCGCGGGTTGGCCAAGGCCTTCTTCACCAGATCGGTGGCCTCCGGCTTCTTGCCCATCGAATCGAATGCAAAGGCCAGATGGTACTGCACATCGGGATCGTTCGGCTGGGCGTCGTGCGCCTGCTGCAGGAACTTGATCCCGTTCGCCCCGTCCCCCTTCTGCACCATGATCCAGCCCAGCGTATCGGCGATGGCCCCGTTGGCGGGGGCGGCGATATGCGCCTTTTGCGCATATTCCAGCGCCCGCGGATCGTTGCCCTTCTGATAGATCACCGCCAGATTGTTGAGGATCAGTGGATCGGCCGCCCGCTCCGCGGTCAGCAGCCCCTCATACTTCGCCTTGGCCGTGGCATAGTCCTTCTGCCCCAAAGCGAAATTGGCGACCGCGAACTTGGCCGGGATATCGTCCGGGTGGGCGTTGGCCCAGTCGTTCAGGATCTTGCCCGCCTCGGCGACTTTGCCGTCGCGCAGATCGGATGCGGAAATCCGCTCCGCCAGCACGATCGAGGGGTGTGCCTGGAACGCCCTGACGTAGGCCGCCTTGGAGTCGGCCGGCCGCTTGAGAGAGACCAGGTAATCGCCTTCGACCGCCTGCGCCGCCGGTGCGTCCGGCATCTGCTGCGCCAGCCGTTGCGCGGCGGCGATGGCGTCGTCCGGGTTGCGCAGGCCGAGCAACCGGACCTCCTCCGCGGCGAGGCCGATATTGTTCGGGTCCAGCTTGCGCGCCTCGCCGATCGACGCGATCGCGCCGGGCAGGTCGCCTGCCTTTTCCTGCGCGATCGCCAGATCGCGGCGGGACGCGGGATCCTGCGGCTGCAATTCGGCCAGCCGTTGCAGGCTGACCACGGCATCCTTCGGCGCGCCCTTCTGCAGCTCCAGCTCGGCCCGCATCGCGAACAGGCGCGGCTCGTTCGGCAGGCGGACCTGCATGTCGCGGACCGCCGCCAGGCCGCTGTCCCAATCCCTTTTCTGGATGTAACCCTCGACCAGGCCGACCGTGATCGGCACGTTGTCCGGCGCTTGCTTATGCGCCTTGACCCAAAGATCGATCGCCTTGTCGATCTCGTTCCGGCCCTGATAGAGCGCGCTCAGATTCTGCAGTGCGGCAACGTTGGCCGGATCCTTTGCCAGCACCTCCTGGTACGTCGCCACGGCCTTATCCTGGGCTCCCTGCAGGGCGTAAATATAGGCGAGCTGGAGCTTCGTCGGCAGATAGTCGGGGAATTGCTTGATTGCGGCGCCATAAGCCGCCTCGGCGCCGGCCACATTTTGGGAGGCCAACGCGATCATGCCTGTCAGGCCGGCCACGGCGGCATCGTTCGGCGCACGCTTGCGCATGTCGTCGGCCAGCTTGTTGGCTTTGTCGAACTGACGCTGCCGCGTATAGACCAGGACCAGGGCCTGCGACGTCTGCTGATCGTCGGGCGCCAGGCTGTAGGCCTTCTCAAGCTCTGCAATGCCTTTGTCGGTCTGGCCCTGCGAGATATGGTTCAGCCCCAGACCGCGCAGGATCGATGCGTTGTCCGGCGCCAGCTTGTTCGCGCGCTCGAACGCGTCGATCGCCTGCTGCGGCTTGCGCAACTGCATATACGCTTGGCCCAGCATCCCGAGCGACTGGGCGTCGTCCGGCGCATCGGCGGTGATTTTCTCCAGCACGTCGGCGGCGCCGATCGCATCGCCCTTGCGCAGCAATATGTCCGCTTTCACGCGCTGGCCGCCCAGATCTCCGGGCACCGCCCCGAGATAGGCGCCGATCGCCGATTCCGCCTGCTCGTACTGCCTTAGCTCAGACTTCACGATGGCCTGGAGGTAGTAGCCGCGCGGGAAGGCCGGGAAGGCCGCGGCATATTTCGTCAGCAGATTGTCGGCGCCGGCAAAGTCCTTGGCCTTGGCCAGGACCAGTGCCTGCAGGTATTGCGCCGGCACCGACCGCGGCGCGATGGTCTGCGCAGCCTTGATATCGGCCTGGGCCTTGGCATCCTGATTCTGGGAGATCAGCAGCTGCGCACGCTCGATATAGCCGCCCAGATTGTTGGGGTCGGCCTTGATCGCCTGGTCGAATTCGCCCATCGCGCCGTTATTATCGCCCTTGCGTTCAAGGATCTCGCCCTTGAGCATGTGGACGTCAGCGGTCGGGGCGATGGCCAGCAGCTCATCGGCCTTGGTCATCGCATCGTCATATTGACCGAGCGTGAAGGCGATCCGCGCCAGTCCCAGCTTGGGCATTGGCGCCTTGGGGTCGATCTGCTCCGCGGCCATCAGCGACGAGCGCGCGTCCTCGACTTTCTTCAGTTGCATCTGCGCCTCGGCGCGGACCGTGAGCGTCGCGATGCGGACCGCCGGCGGCGCGTTGTCCTTCACCGGGAACTCCTGCAGCACCTGGTCGAACTTGCCCTGGACCATATAGGTCCGGCCCAGGAGCGGGATGACCTTCGCCTCGTCGGCGCCATGGTCGCGCGCGCTCTTGAGCTCGACCTGCGCCCCATCGATGTCGTTCATCTGAATGGCGATATCGGCGAGCTTCAGCCGCAGCGGCCCGTTGTCGGGGTCGGCCTTGACCGCATTCTTGAGCTCGATCTCGGCGCTTTTCAGATCGTCCTTGGCGATAAGCTGGTCGGCTTCCTGCTCATGTTTCTTCGCTGCCGCGGGATCGCCGGCGGCAGCGGCGGCGTAACCGGACCAGAGTGCCGGCGCGGCCAACATAAGCGGAAGCGCGACGAGCGCGCCCGATGCCAGCATTTTGCGCCGAATTTGCTGTAAGCTCATGGATGTCTCCCTGCAGGGCAGTCCTGACGGCATTACTATATGGATTTATTACAATTCAAGAAGATGCTTCGGATGCGCCGGTCGATGCGACCGCCATCCCCAGTCCCTCGAGAAGGCTGTACAGCGTCGGCCGCGACACGCCAAGCAGCTTCGCGGCGATACTGAGATTCCCGCTGCTCTGCGTCAGCGCCCGCTGAATCACGATCCGCTCAGCGCGGCTGCGCGCGGCTCGAAGGTCGAACTCGTCCACCTCCGGCGTACCTTCGGCCAGCTCCAGATCGGCGGCGGTGATGTTTGTGCCGTCGGCCATGACAACCGCCCGCTTGATCCGATTTTCCAGCTCGCGGACGTTGCCGCGCCAGCTGTTCGCCGCGATGGCTGAAATTGCCTCGGTGGTGAAGCCTTTGAGCTTCCGGTCGAACTGCGCGTTGAAACGCTGCAGGAAATAGCTGGCCAGCAGCACGGAGTCCTCCTCGCGGTCGCGCAAGGGCGGGATGCGGATGATGACCTCGTTTAGGCGATAGAACAGATCTTCGCGAAACCGGCCTTCGGCCATTCGCTCTTCGAGGTTCTGGTTGGTGGCGCAGACGATGCGCACGTCGACCGGTATCTGCTGTCGGCCGCCGATGCGCTCGATCATGCGGGTCGACAGGAAGCGCAGCAGCTTAACCTGCAGCGGATGCGGCAGGTCCCCGATCTCGTCGAGGAACAAGGTGCCGGTATGAGCCGCCTCGATCTTGCCGATCGTCTGCTTGATCGCGCCGGTGAAGGCGCCCTTCTCGTGGCCGAACAGCTCGCTTTCGAGCAGCGCCTCGGGAATGGCGCCGCAATTGATCGCGACGAATGGACGGTTCTTGCGCGGCGACAGCTGATGGATCGCGTTGGCGACCAGTTCCTTGCCGGTGCCGCTCTCGCCCAACGCCAGGACGGCGACATTGGTCGGCGCGATCTTCTCGATCGTGCGGCACATCCGCATCATTTCCTGGGAGGCGCCGATGATGCCGTCGATCGGGGAGGCAAACCGGCTGAGCTTCTGCAGCTCGCGATTCTCGGCCTCGAGCCGGTAAAGACGCAGCGCGCGGTCCAGGATGGTGCGCAGCACGTCGATCTCGATCGGTTTCTGGTAGAAATCGTAGGCGCCCAGCGACACGGCGCGCAGCGCATGTTCCCGACTCTCGTTGCCGCTGGCGACGATCACCTTGGTTTCCGGCGCCATGGCCAGGATGCCTTCGAGCGCCGCCAAGCCTTCCGTCGCCCCATCCGGATCGGGCGGCAGGCCGAGATCGATGATCGCCATCGGCGGCCGCTCGATCTTCATCAGCTCCAGCGCGTCGGCGCGGGTGCCAGAGAGGAAAAGCGTATAGTCCGATAGCGCCCATCGATACTGGCGGCGCAGCCCGTCGTCGTCCTCGAGTATCAGAAGCTTTGGCTTCTCGTCGCTCACGATACCGTTCCTAAAACCTTCGTTTCCCTGGACGAAACCGCGGAACCCGACTCGGTGGGAAGCACGATCCGCATGATCGTGCCTCGTCCGGGTTCGCTCAAGACCAAAAGATCGCCGCGCGCCGCGCGGATCAGCTCGCGCGTCTGATACGCACCGATCCCGTATCCTTCCGATTTGGTCGATCGAAACGGCTGGAACAGGTGATTGGTGATGAAGTCCGCCGTCATGCCCTGTCCCGTGTCGCGGATATCGATCAGCACCTTGTCGCCGGCGCTGCGAACCTCGATCGCGACTTCCGCGCCGGACGCCGAAACCTCGACCGCATTATCCAGAAGGTGGCGCAGCGCCGAATCCAGCTTGTCGCGGCCGATCCGTACGCGACCGCCGGCCTCGTCGCTGTGAAAATGTATCTCGACCCGCTTCTTCGGCTGCCACGCCTTCAACAGTTCCGCGACCGCGACCTCGGGTACCACAGATTCGGCCATCTCCGCCTCGCGGTTGGCGCGCAGCTGAGCCAGCATCTTGTTCATGCTCGCCACCGAATGTCGCACGGTCTCCAGCATGTCGCGCTGGAACTCCGGATCCTCGGCGTGCTTCTCGCCGTTCGAGAGCATCAGCTGAAGCTGGCTGACGACGTTCTTGATATCGTGGACGACAAAGGCGAAGCGCTGGCTGTAGGCCTGGAGCTGCCGCGCCTCGACCAGCGCGCGTGCCGCCTGCTCTTCCGCCATATAGCTGGCGACCTGGCGGCTGGCGATCTTCAACACCTGATAGTTTTCCCAGTTGAGCGCGATCTTGGCCCTGGGCTCGGTCAGCAGGATGAAACCGAGCAGCCGCCCGAGATGGGTGAGCGGCACCGCGAGCCAGGGCCGCTGCGTCTGCCGAAGCACCTCTGGAATCGTGGCGTCGCCGGGCTTTTCGAACTCGACGATCCAGGTGCCGTCGCGAAAGGCGGAGGCGAATTCGGCGTCGGCCGGCGTGCCGTCGCGCGGCAGGTTCCAGCTTGCAACCGGCGAGAAGGCGGTGCCGGCACCGTCGTTCAGCCACAGGCTGCCGGCCGGACTGTCGACCGTATCGGCGACCGCGCGAATGACGCGTATGCCCAGCTGCTCGCCGGCGAAGGATTGGTTCGACAGCGTATCGATGAAGCCCAGCCAGACCTTGCGGTAGTCGTAGCGCGAACTGAAGAAATTCTGGATCAGGAAGATCCGAAGCTCCGACCGGGCGCGGCCGGAAGTAAAGACCACCGCCACGAACAGGACCGCACCGAAGATCAGCGTGATCTCCAGCACCGGGCCCCAGGTCACGCCGATATCGCGCAACACCTCGCCCGCGACACCGATGGCCAGCAGGAAGATGCCGCTTATCAACAGCGTGGAGGAATGGAAGATCACGTTGCGCGAGACGCGTATGTCGTGCAGCCAGCGCCGGTTGCGGCCGACCGCCAGCGCAATCAGCGGCGCCGCCAGCATGTCCACCGGCGCGCGCGCCACGAACAGCGCCGGCGACACGCCGTGGAACAGGGCCGCGTCGGCATAGAGCACGATGTCGTAGGTGAAGATCGCGCCGATGCCGATCGTCAGCAGATTGATGTGCCAGCGTGATTCCGCAGCCGCGTTGCGGTAGAGGTTTTCCAGCAGCAGGAAGCCCGACACTGCCAGCAGGATGCGCATCACCCGGTCGGTCTGGGTCAGCCAGCTGATCTGGGTCATCAGGCTCTGGTCGACCGGAAACAGCTCCGGCATTTCCAACGCCCAGGTCGTGAGCAGCAATGCCGCGATCGGAACCGCCAGGATCCAGCGCGGCAGGTTCCGCTGCTCTTTCATCACGCCGCGGAGCAAATGGCCGGTGAACATCGCCCAGGCCGCGATCCGCACCGTCTCGAGTATTGAGCTCAGCCGATTGAAACCGCCTTCGATCGCCACCGAGCCGGCCCACAGCGCCGTCGCGAAAGCGGCGACTGCCAGAAACCGGCCGGTACGGCTGACCCGTCCGCGAACCAGGACCTGGATGCTGAGTGCCTGGAAGACGAGCGCCGCCAGCCCATGGAGGACGATCGAGCTCGTGCCGTAGGTCATCAGCGCGCGCCCTGCTGCATCAGGATCACCCGGACTGTCGACAACAGGATGATGAAATCGAGGAACAGCCCGTGATTCTTTACATAGTAGAGGTCATAGGCGAGTTTCTGCCGGCTGTCCTCGAGCGAGGCGCCGTATGGATAATTGACCTGGGCCCAGCCGGTGATGCCGGGCTTCACGCAGTGCCGCTCGCGATAGAACGGGATCGCCTCGCTCAGCTGCTCGACGAAATACGGGCGCTCCGGGCGCGGCCCGACGAAGCTCATGTCGCCACGCAGTACAGTGAAGAGCTGCGGCAGTTCGTCGATCCGGGTCAGACGGATGAAGGCGCCGACGCGGGTGACGCGCGGGTCGCGCACCTGCGCCCATTGCGGCGCGCCGTTCGTTTCCGCGTCCTGGCGCATGGAACGTAGCTTCAGAACCATGAACGGGCGCCCATGCAGGCCGACCCGTTCCTGCCGATAAAGGATCGGCCCGGGGCTTTCGAGCTTCACCAGGATCGCCGCGATCAGCAGGAACGGCGATGTGATCAGCAGCATTACCGCGGAGACGAAAATGTCGAAAAAACGCTTCAGCAAGTCGGTGAAGAATCCGCGGGTAAAGCCGGCGCCGAAGATCAGCCAGGTCGCCCGCAGCTCGTCGAGGTCGAGCCGGCAGGTCTCGCGCTCGCAGAAGGTCTGGTAGTCGATGATGTGGATGCCTTCGATCTTGCAGCGCAGGAGCTGGCTGACCGGCAGCGCCCTGCGATCGTCGAGCGCGACCACGATTTCGGAGGCGTGCGCACGACGGACGACATCCACCCAGTCCGGCCCGCCTGCCGGAAATTCGGCGATCGACTGATAGGAATCCGCACCGGTGCGCCGCTCCTCGAAACCGCCAGGATCGAAAGTACCGGCAACGACGAAAGCCTGGTTGGAGCCATGGAACGCCATCTGCCGGATCGCCGCTGCCCGGGTACCGGAACCCAGCAGGAATATCCGGCGCTTCATGAATTCCTGCCGGTTGGCATAACCGAACAGCAGGCGCGTCAGCAAAATCACGGACAGCCACACAAGCGGCGCCTTCAGCCACCAATAGGTACTCGCGTTCGCGCTTTCGTAGAGTTCCTCATGAAACAGCGAGGTGCCTACCATGTTGGCCGGCACAACCAGGGCGAGGGCGATCAGCACCTTCACGGTGAACGTTCGGTAATCGCTCATCGCCGAGCGGCTGTAGAGGCCCATGGAGATCATCGCGATTCCCACCACCGCCGCGAACAGGAACGAGAAGCGGCCAAGCTGCCCACGCAGGTCTTTCAGAAGCTGCGGAGAATGAATGCCCGTCGACAAAAGATAGTATACGCTACCGCCCAGAACCGCCATCTCAAGAATAAGGAGGGCGAGCATCTTAATTGGAACGAAATGCCCGAAAAGTCTTAGCATCGACTGTAAGCCCCAGACCTACGTGCTGACTGCACTCTGCTGCGCTGGACGCGCGCGACGACATAGTCGCCGTATTGTATTACCTGTGCCGTAACGGCAACAGGTTAGTAAAAATCTGTCAGAGAAACCTCTTGTTAAACGCGCTTAACACTATCCTTTTTCGCATAAAATTCAAACAAACCCTTCACAGCCATAGGAAAACCCGGATCAGTCCGGAAAGCCGGCATCGGCCCCCGAGTCTGTCCTACCGGTGCGCTTGGCAGTAAAAGCGCAACACATGCTTTGATTAAAGAGCAGCGCCGGCACGGCCGGCTGTTCGGCTTGCGATTCAACAGGATCTGCGCATTCAATGACCGCGATGCTGCACCAACTGCTCCATTTTTTCCGCGCGATCCTGCCGATATTGGTGATCCCCCCGGCAGGCCTGCTTTGGGTGGTGCTGCTCGGCCGGATCATCAAGCCGCGGCAGCCGCGGCTGGGGCGGGGCTTGATCATATTCGGCCTGGTCGGGCTCTATCTGCTGTCGATGCCGGCCTTGAGCGGCGCGCTGATCGCCGGGTTGGAAACTGTCCAGCCCAGACCGGCGGATGTGGCCGCGCCCGGCGCCATCATCATCCTGGGCGCAGATGGCGAGCTGACGCCCGACCCCGTCCTGAAGGCCGAACCGGGACCGCTGTCGATGCAACGCCTGACCGGCGCAGCGATCCTGGCGCGCACCACGAAACTGCCGGTACTGATCAGCGGAGGAAAGCTGGCGACCGGCGAGCCCGCCGTCGCCGACCTGATGGCGGACACATTCGAGACGGCCTTCGGGTTGCCGGTCGAATGGCGGGAGGACCAGTCCGCCAACACCTGCGAGAATGCGCGGCTGAGCGCCGCCATCCTGCGCAAGGCAGGCATCCCCTCCGCGCTCGTCGTCACCCATTCCTGGCATATGCCGCGCAGCTTGCTTTCGTTCGCCCGCGCCGGTTACCCCGTGATCCCGGCGCCGTTGCACGGCGAACGCGACGACGGGCTGCACTTCGCCGACTTCCTGCCGCACACCAACGCCTGGATTCGAAGCTTCTACGCGATCCATGAATGGATCGGGCTGGTCGCCTATCATTTCGGAGCTTGCCCCGCGACGCCGATAGAAGCACCCTCCGAGTCCCCGCCGCCGGTGACCGATCCGCACTAGCCGCCCACAGGCCCGAATCATGGACACACTTGCGCGCTGCGATTCGATCGGTGCGATGCCGTCCGCGGCGCAAGCGCTGTTCGGCAATCCCGGCGGCCGGCATCTGTTCACAAGCCGCCCCTGGTTCGAGACGTTCGTCTCCGCCGGGTTGGGTCAGGGCGCCGAACCGCTGTTCCTCGTCCTGGGCGGCGACGTAAACATCAAGGCTGTACTGCCGTGCTTACGTCCGTCCAGCGGCGTGGCGACAATCACCGGCCTGACCAGTTTCTACAGCTGCGAATTCCGGCCTTTGATCGCCCCCGGCGCTGATGCAAGCGTTACGGCCTTCATTCTGGGCCGCACCGTTTCTCAAGAATTTCGCCGGCACCCGGTCATCGGGTTCGATTCGCTGGACCTCGCGCGGATCGAGACGGCGGGGTTCATAGCGGGCCTTAAGCGCCCCGGCCGCGCCCTATTGCGCTACGCCCATTTCGGCCGTTGGCGGGAAGACGTGACCGACCGCCCCTTCGCCGATTATATGGCCGCACGGGGCGGTGCGCTGCGCGAGGTCGTGCGGCGCAAGGGGGCCAGGCTGCAGCGCGAAGGCGCGGCCCTGACGATGATCGGCGCGGACGCCGACGACGAAACGGTCGAACAGGGTATCGCCGCCTATGAAACCGTTTATGCGGCAAGCTGGAAGGAACCCGAGCCGTTTCCCGATTTCCAGCCGGCCCTGATGCGCAACCTGGCACGCGCCGGCTGGCTGCGCCTGGCGCTCTGCCATGTCGGCGGCAAGCCGGTCGCGGCCCAGCTATGGGCGCTGGTCGGTGGTACGGCGACGGTCCTGAAGCTCGCGCACGACCAAGCCTTCGACGCGCACTCTCCAGGGACAGTGCTGACCCATTTCGCCATTGGCCGGATGATGGAGCGCGAGACCGTGCAGACACTTGATTTCGGACGCGGGGACGATCCCTACAAAGCCGGCTGGACGACCACCAGGACACAGCATTTCGGGGTCCTGTCGGTCGATATCGCCAAGCGCCCGGCGATGGTTGCGCGCCACCTGCTGGGCGAGCTGACGCGCCGCTTACGCCGGTGACCTGACCGCGGCGCCCAACGCAGCCAGCGCGCCATAAGCCGCCGCCTGCCCGCACAGCCAGGCACCGTGTGCCTGGCTGTGCGCAGAAAGGTTCGTCGCTTCGCCGGCGAACCAGAGCTTCTTCTGGACCGGTTGAGCCAACTGCGTACGCGCCCCGACGTTTCCCGCCGTCGCATAGCTGCAGGCGCCACGTGTATAGATGTTTGTCCGCCACTTTGTCGCCAGCATCTTCTTGGTCCACTGCGCTTTCGCGCCCGGGAAATATTTTTCAAGAATATTCAGGAAGAAGGTCGCTGTTTCGGCGTCGGATTTCGTCTCCAGCTGGTCGGCGAAATCAGCGTCTGCGATGAACACGACCACCGGACTGCCGAAGAAATTTACGAAAGCGGATAAGCCGGGATATTCGACCAGATCGACCAGGCTGGTCATCCGGTTGCCGACCACCCCCATCTTGCCTGCGAAAATGTTGGTCTTGAAGCTGAAGACCGCCTTATAGGCGCCGCCCATCGGCAGCGCCTTGATGGCGTTCAGATAGGGCGTCGGCAAGCCGGGTGCGAAGCTGATCATCTTCGACGCAAGCACGCCGGTCGAGGCGGTCACGATCACCTTCCGGGCCTTGTAAGTTCCCTTGCCCTTGACCGCGATCGCCACCGGGTTGCCGCTGTAATTGATGCTTTGGACCGGCGCGTTCAGTACATAGGGCAGACCTGCAGACAGCCGCTCGATGAGCCTGCCTATGCCGTAGGGAAAGTAAAACGTGTCGTCCGCCGGATAGACGAAGGGGGCCGGCGAATGGGATGCGAAATTGAAGTAGTCCAGCACGGAGCCGGTCCTGGGATCCGCCGCGTCCTGAACCAGCAACAGCTTTTGGACTGCTTCGAAATACGGGAATTTCTGCAACCCGGCCAAGGCTGTCGCGACCGCCATGTCTGGTATCACACCGTCGGCGATGAGTTCGCCCTGGGCCAGCAGCGCGGCCAATACCGTGCCGTATGTCGCGAAGAAGTTGGGCTGATTGCCGTTCAGGAAGCCGACCGCCACGTCGTTGGCCGATATCGTCCGTAGGCCGAAGCTCTTAGCGATGTTGTAGAGTACGTTGTTTCCGGAAACGACGGTGCCGAAGAAGGCGGCCCCCTCATCGATTGCAACCGGAAATGTGGTCGTATCGGTGAGCGTTCGTCCGCCGACCCGGTCCATCGCCTCCAGGATCAGGACCGAACGCCCATAGGACTGGATCGTCCTCGCAGCCGACACTCCGGCCGGCCCAGCGCCGACAACAATAACATCATAGATCGTGTCGGCGGCCTGCGCCGATTTGCCAAATCCTGTGGTCACTGCCGCGGCTCCAGCTCCGGCCAGCAGGTGACGGCGTGATAGTGTATCCTTCCTCATGGCTAGTCTCCGTCAGGTCACTGTCTCCACACGGCCTAAAGATTTTTCGGTATCGTCTTTAATTTTATTATAAGTTTTCTTAGCCGAAGACGTCTTCCTTGGCCGGGACTTGCCCTGTCGTAACGAAGACAAGGCAAGAGGCAATGGACATTTTTAGACTCGCCGGGACCGGATCCTTGCGGCGTTCGTGAAAGGAAGGCCGGACAGCTACAGCACCGCAGCGCCCTATCGCAGCCTCCTTGGCGACCTCCTTGAGTGATTGCGTACCGCCCAACCCTCGCGTACAAATATCGGCCCTGCACCGTCTTCTGACATCGGTCATGAAATTCATCATTGAACGCGCAAAGCTTCTCCCGTCGCTCGCTCACGTTCAGAGTGTCGTCGAACGGCGAAACACCATCCCGATCCTCTCCAATGTCCTGCTGCGCGCCGAGGGCGGAAAGCTGTCGCTCTCTGCGACCGACATGGATTTGGAAATCGTCGAATCGGTCCCGGCTGAAGTCAGCAAGCCCGGCGCAACGACGGCTCCGGCCCACACACTCTATGACATCGTCCGCAAGCTGCAGGACGGCAGCATGGTCGAGTTCGAGACCAACCCGGAATCGGGGGTGCTGTCGGTGCGCGGCGGCCGCTCCAATTTCAGGCTGGGCTGCCTCCCGACGGAGGACTTCCCCCAGATGGCCGGTTCGGCCATGCCGGTCAGCTTCATGCTGGGCGCGGCCGAGCTGCGCACGCTGATCGACCGCGCCCGCTTCGCCATCTCGACCGAGGAAACCCGCTATTACCTGAACGGCATCTATCTGCATGCGGCAAAGTCCGACGATCTGGCCGTGCTGCGCGCAGTCGCAACCGACGGTCACCGCCTGGCGCGGGTCGAAATGCCCTTGCCGGACGGCGCGGCTGACATGCCGGGCGTCATTATCCCGCGCAAGACCGTCGCCGAGGTGCGCAAGCTTCTGGACGACGTGACGGGCCAGATCGCCATCTCGCTGTCCGACACCAAGTTGCGCTTCGCGTTCGACGACGTCGTTCTGACCTCAAAGCTGATCGACGGAACCTTCCCGGATTACGAGCGCGTGATCCCGAGCGGCAACGACAAGGTGCTCGAGGTCAACCCGCGCGAATTTGCCAGCGCGGTCGATCGCGTCGCCACCATCGCGACGGAAAAGACCCGCGCGGTGAAGCTGACGCTGGCTGGCGGTTCGCTGACCGTGTCGGCATCGAGCCCGGAAAGCGGCAGCGCCAGCGAAGAGCTCGAAGTGTCTTACACCGCCAAGCCGCTCGAGATCGGGTTCAACTCGCGGTACCTGCTGGACATCACGCAGCAGATCGAGGGCGACGGCTGCCGCCTGACCATCGCCGACGCGGCTGCGCCGACGATCATCCGCGATACGTCCGACGCCAGCGCGCTCTATGTCCTGATGCCGATGCGGGTCTGACCCACATCGGCGGGATCGGCGCGCGGTTGACTGCCGCCAGCAAGAAATCCATCGCTTCCGCCGCCGTGACGCGGCTGACGCTGACCGAGTTCCGGTGCTACGCCTTGGCGCGCATCGACACCGGGCCGGGCGCGGTCGTCCTTACCGGGCCGAACGGCGCGGGCAAAACCAATGTCCTGGAGGCGATCAGCCTGCTGTCCCCCGGCCGCGGCCTGCGCAGCGCGCGCGGCGCCGACCTGCAGCGCATCGGCGGACCGAGCGACGCTGTCTGGGGGGTTGCCGCAACTGTCACCGCGCCCGACGGCGACACGCTGGTCGGCACCGGCCGTGACCATGACGGTGAACGCCGCATTGTCCAGATCGACGGTAAGCCCGGAAAGAGCCAATCGGCGCTGGCCGAGGTGCTGTCCGTCGTCTGGCTGACGCCACAGATGGACCGGCTGCTGACCGAAAGCGCAAAAGGCCGACGCAAATTCCTGGATCGGCTGGTCTTCGGCCTGGACCCCGCCCATGCCGGCCGCGTGACCCGCCACGACAACGCGCTGCGCCAACGCGCCCGCCTGCTGGCCGAACGGCCCGGCGAGGACGCCTGGCTGGACGCGGTCGAGACTGAACTGGCGGCGACCGGCGTGGCATTGGCCGCCGCGCGCTTGGACATGATCGGCCGCCTGTCGGGCGCGATCGACGCGGCGGCGGGGCCCTTCCCGCGCCCTTTGATCGCTGCCGACGGCGCGGTCGAGGCGCGCCTGGCAAAGGAGCCGGCGCTTGCGGTGGAAGACTGGCTGCGCGAAAGCCTGGCACGCAACCGCGCGGCGGACGCGGCCAACGGCGAGACCCGGCTGGGCGCGCACAAAAGCGATCTTGCCGTCACCCATCGCGAGAAGAACCTGCCGGCAGGGCTGTCCTCGACCGGGGAGCAGA
>DATJHU010000133.1:0-11840 GCA_035493715.1 Alphaproteobacteria bacterium
AGAGGAATATGGCGGGTCCGGCCTGGGCATCACCGAGGCCTGCATCATGATGCAGGCGATCTGCCAGTCGGGCGCCGGCATGTCGGGCGCGACCACCGTCCATATCAACCTGTTCGGCCTGCACCCGGTCGTGAAGCACGGAACCGAAGAGCAAAAGCAGCGCATGCTGCCGCCGATCGCCAATGGCCAGGTCAAGGCCTGCTTCGGCGTGACCGAACCCAATACCGGCCTCAACACCACCCAGCTTAAGACCCGCGCCGTGCGCAAGAACGACCGCTATGTCGTTCATGGCCAGAAGGTGTGGATTTCCACCGCCCAGGTGGCCGACAAGATCCTGCTGCTCGCCCGCACCACGCCGCTGGAGGAGGTCAAGAAGCCGACCCAGGGCCTCAGCCTGTTCTACACCGACCTCGACCGCAAGACGGTGACGGTCCGCGAGATCGAGAAGATGGGCCGCAAGGCCGTGGATTCGAACGAGCTGTTCATCGACGGGCTGGAGATTCCGTTCGAGGACCGCATCGGCGAGGAAGGCGAGGGCTTCAAATATATCCTGGACGGCATGAATCCGGAGCGCGCGCTGCTGGCGGCGGAGGCGGTGGGCCTCGGCTTCGCGGCGCTGCATAAGGCAACCGAGTATGCCAAGGAGCGCGTGGTCTTCAACCGGCCGATCGGCAAGAACCAGGCCGTGCAGCATCCGCTGGCCAAGAACTGGGCCGAGCTAGAGGCCGCGCGTCTGATGACGATGTGCGCCGCCTGGCAGTTCGACAACGACATCCCCTGCGGTGCGGCCGCCAACGCCGCCAAGTACCTGGCGGCCGAGGCCGGCATGGCTGCCTGCCAGCAGGCGATGATGACCCATGGCGGCTTCGGCTATGCCAAGGAATTCCATGTCGAGCGCTATATGCGCGAGATGATGATCCCCTGGATCGCCCCGATCACGCCGAACTTGATCCTGTCCTATATCGCCGAACGCGTGCTGGGCCTGCCGAAGAGTTATTGATTGCCGGGCTCCCAACCCTTCACCGGCGTGCTTCTAAGCGAGGACCGCCTCTTAGATGACACGATGGGAGGCCGGTCCGGGTTGGCTTCGATCGGGAAATACTGGGGTTTCTGGGCGACGACGTTTTTGGGTATAGCAATTTTCATTGTATGGCTGATTGCCCAAATTATAGCGATTGTGGCCGTCGTCTTGCCGCAATTGAAACCTTCGAATTTTTCGGACGACGGATCGACGTCAGCGTTCGTAAACGCGTTCGTTTTGAAGGCAGTGCAAGGTGATCCAGCTTTCTGGAGTATCGTTGCTGGAGCAGTCGCCGGATGCGGAGCCATAGCCCTTTTCATCAAGCTGAAACGCGGAGCGACGGTGTCCGACTATGTGTGCATCCGGCCCGTCCCCTGGCGTACACTGGCGATGTGGATCGGCGCGCTCCTCGCGTTCAGGGGCGTCGCCTGGGTGCTCGTTGAAGCCTTCGCGATCGACTTCGGGTCGAACATGATGGTTCACTTCTTCGACACCGCGAAATCGCCCTGGGTAGTTTGGCTTGCATTGGTATTTGCTGCGCCGGTCTTTGAGGAAACTTTCTTCCGCGGCTTCTTGCTTCGTGGTTTTGAGATGAGCCGAGTGGGTGTCAGGGGCGCGGTTATCCTGACGTCCGCTCTCTGGGCAGCCATTCATCTGCAGTACAATTTCTACGGCATGGCCTTCATAGCGTGTATGGGTGTTCTGCTTGGCATAGCCCGCGTATCGTCGCACTCGATTGTCCTGCCGATGATCCTCCACGCACTTTCAAACTCCCTGAGCTTGGCGTTCATCGCTACGAAAGGCTGAAAGAAGCCGCCGCTCTAAGGCTCCCTATCGCAGACTGATTTCGTCGGCAGAATCTGGCCCGGGTGCAATGTGTGCAGCACCCGGCAGAACACGCGCGCCGGCACGTCCTCCTCGTTGGAGGCATTGACCACGATCGCAAAGGTCTCGGCTGTGTCCACATTGGTGAACACGGCTGCCTGATAGCCGAGGCCGGTGCCGGTATGGCCCCACCAGCCGGCGATCTCCCCCATGCCCAAGCCGTAGCGATCATAGAGCGGGCTGCCCGGGTCGCCCGCCGTGCGCCGCGCCAGGAAACGCGCCTTCTGCAGCTGCGCCGGCAGCAGCTGCCCGCCGGCCAGGATCTCGCCCCAGCTGGCGAGGTCGCCGACGGTCGACGCCATGGCGCCGGCGGGACCGAGCCCGCTCGCGTTGACGGCGACCGCCGCCGGCCGATTGTCATAGAAACCCTGATAGCCCAGCGTGCTCGGTGACGGCAGGTCCACACCGGCCGGATAGGCCGTGGAATCCAGCCCGCTCGGCTTCAGGATGGCCGTAGTCAACGTCGTCGCGAACAGCTTGCCGGTCGCCGTCTGCACCACCTTGCCCAGCAACAAGGTATTGGTATTGGAGTATTGGTACTGCGCGCCGGGCTGGAAATTGATCGCCGGATGCTTCGTGCTGTAGAGCGCGAACCGCAGCAGCTGGTCGATCGTCCAGCCGCGCGTCAGGTCCTTGCTCAACGCCGCACCGAAGTCCGGATCGGACGAATAGTTGTAGAGCCCGCTGGTCATGTTCGCGAGCATGCGCAGCGTGATGCGATGACCGTTCGGGATGTCCGCCAGGTATTTGTCGACCGGGTCGTCCAGCTTCATCGCGCCCTTGCTGTCCGCGATCAGCTGCAGGATGCGGGTGACGGTGAAGGATTTAGTGATGCTGCGGATCGCGAAATAGTCGTTCGCCGCGACGGGCCGTTTTGCGTCGAAATCCGCGTAACCGAAAGTCTTCGTCCACCGCGTGCCCTGGGTTTTCACGACCAGCGCGGCGCCGGGAATGTTGAACTCCTTCATCGCAGCCGTAACGGCGGCTTCGATCTTCGTCTGGACCGCCTTCGACGGCGCAGCGGCGGCGGCGGCCGGGAGCACAAGAGCCAGCCCTGCGGCGACGAGAATTCTGGGCAGGTGCCGCATGCTTATATCTCCTTGATCCGATACACGTAACTTGTATCGAACGGGAGGTCTACGCTCGCCGTCCTTGCCGAACGGTTATTGACCGCTCACCTAGCGCCTCCCAACGCCCTACGGGAACGAATTGCCATCCAGCGCCCAGCGGCCAAGCTCGACGTGCTGGGTCATGCCGACAAGGCTGTCGATCAGCACGAAGTCGCGCGCGATCCATTTGATCGGATCGATGGGGTGCTCGGGAACCTCCTGGCGATCGTACAATAGCGTGATGTGTGGCGTGATCTTAGGCCTTAGCCGATCGGTAAGGCCTACGGTACGAAGCGCCATCCGCAATCTGGTTCGAAAGTCATGGAAGTCGGCCAGCCCTTGCCCGCCGGTCAATACCAGAGGCCGCTTCTCGCCGGCGGCGAAGCTGCCCAATCGATCGAAGGCCATTTCGAAAGGTCCGCATGCCACCGTTTCCGCGGCCCGCGCCGCCCGTGCGATCGGCCCTGCTGGATAGTCGGGATAATCGCCTAGATGGACTGCCGTGACGTGAAGCCGTTCGGGTGGAAGGGGTTTGCCCATCAACGCATGCACCCGCCGTTCTTGGCGCGCACTGGTTGCAATCCGATATGCCAACACGGGCGGCGGCGGCACGAAGAACAGAATGCGATGGCACAGTGGCGAGATGCGTTTTGGCATGATGTTCCCTTTATGTACTTTAGATACATAAAGGGAACATATCCGTAAGTCGAGTCAAAAAATCCTCTCCCGCCTGGTGTCCAATGCCTGGCAACGGGTCCGGTGATCGAGCGGGAGAGGCTCATAAGATTAAGCCTTACCCTTCGGCGCCTGATCCTTCAGCCGCTCCAGTGCTTCCGGCATCATCTGGCCGAACATCGAACTCAGCAGCGCGGTCGGAATCAGGCCGGCGCCGTTTCCCTCCGTCTGGCCGCTGCCCGACATCAGGAATTGCGGCACTATCGGCTGATTGATCCGGGTCAGCGCGTCCGCGAACTTCGCGAAGTTCTGCTCGGCCAGCCTGTATTCCGGGCCGCCATAAGCGTCGACCGACAGCTTGGTCGCCTGGGCGTTGGCGGTGCCGATCGCCAGCACCCGGTCGGCTTCGCCCTGGCCCTCCAGCCTCGAGCGCTCGCCGGCTGCGGCTGCGGTGACCTTCACGGTCTCCGCATCCTTCTGCGCCCGCGCCAGAGCCGCCGCGCCCTCGTTCTGGTGTACCTGAACCTGGATCGCCGACTGGGTCAGAGATAGCTGCGCGGCGGCCGTTGCCTTGGCCTCGTTCAGCGTCCGCTCCTGAATCGCTGCCTTCTCCTGCTCCTGGAAGGTCTCGATCTGCTCGCGCGCCACCTGGCGCAGGCGCAGCTGGGTCAGGATGTTCTCGATCGTCTGGTCGCCCGCCGGCGCACGCGGCGTGCCGATCAGTACCTCCTGCAGCTCCAGCGAATAGCCGGCGAACTTGGCCTTCATCTCAGCCGCCGACTCCTCCTGGATTGCGGCACGGTTCTGCAGTAGCTCGATGAGCGTCATCTTCTGGCCGACATTCTTGAAGAAGGCACTGACCATCGGGTCCAGAGTCTGCTCCACCAGCTTCTTCACGTCGCCGAAACGCTGAATGATCATCGGCGCCTTCTTGTAGTCGATATGCATGACGACCGAGAGCGGCAGGGTCGGCTCGAACGCATCCTTGGTGATCAGCGAGATCTCCGACAGGTTCTCATCCAGCTTCATCGCACCGGATTCGCCGCTCATCCATTTCAGGATGAAGTTGACCGTCGGGATGATCTCGACCTTGCCGGCGAAGGTATTGAACGCGTACTTGCCGGGCAGCAGCGGCTCCTGCCAAACGCCGCGGCAGCCTTTCTCGACCAGCTCGCCATGGCGGTAATGCTCGCCGGACGTGTCGCTCGAGTGCGGGCCGGTATAGAACACGACCACGCCGACACTGCCGACCGGGATCACGGTCTTCGGAACCTCGTCGATCGTCGCGAACAGGCGGTTCAGGTACCACGTGCCCTCGGTCACGACCTGCAGCTGGCGACCGCGATAGCCACCGGCACGCAGGAAATTCTCCGGCTCCTGGAAATTATTGTGGAACGTCTCCGGCTGGTTGAGGTCGCTGCCGACCTCGGGCGCGATGATCTCGCCGGAGGGGAGCGACGGGCCGTCATGCACCGTAACGATGCCGACGACGTCCTCGCCCGCGGCGAGCACGACCGGCGCGAAGCCATCGCGGTCGGCGATTGTCTGCGCCATCGCATCCAGCACCTGCTGCTCCTGCGGGCTCAGCGCATGGCCGTAGACGCGCTCGTCGGTAACGATCGCGAACTGCGTCGTGTTGATCGCGTAAGTGCCCTCGCGCAGGATCTTGCGCTGCGGGCCCTTCTGGCCGCCATGCATCAGGAACCGGCGCGCATCCTGGAAGTCGGACACATCATCCGTCTCGTTGGAGGCCAGCACCTGACTCGGCGCAAGGCCTCGGCCGTCGCGGGCGAAGACATAGGCGATGCGGCCCTGGCCGACCGTCACCAGGTCGGAACGATGGATGCGGTACGTGAAAGGCATGAACAGGTGGATGCCGCCGCGCAGCACTTCCGGTCCAAAACCTGCTTCGCAATTCAGCGCGATGAAGCCGGACGTGACGGAGCCAGTGGGCGACCACAGCTTTTCGACGATGCCGACCTGGTTGTTTGGGATGTATCGAAATATGCCTGAAACACGAATCAGAACGAGGAGCGCAACGACTGCCGCCCCCCATTCGCCAATATGGATGAGGGTGTCTTGCGACAGGCCGAACATAGTCGATCCTTATGTAGCCGCGGTCTCAATCGCCGTGGCGGATGCCGCCTTTCCCAAATAGCCGTAGGCGGCAACGGGCGCCGGTTGTATCCCGACGTCGGGGTGTAAATATAAGGCCGCTCCGGGCCGGCGGATCGCGAAAGCGGTACGCGCCCGGCATGCGGCGGTTGCATGACTCCGGTCGCTATTCCAGCGTAAGATGTGACGCGGCGTCGCGCGGACCCATCGTTCAGGCCTCAGCCTTTGCCAACCGACCCGACTCATGTTTTGCTACGCTCTAAATCAAAAGCCCTTTGCGCCAACGATGCGCTGGACCTGATGGATGAGCGGATCATGAGCGAAGCGGACGAAATGGCCGTAGAGGCCGCACTGAAGAGCAACCCGATGGCGATCGCCGAGGCCGAGGGGCACCTGAAGAAGGGCCTGCTGATCCTTAGCCAGGAAATCGGACTTACCGCCACCAGCAACATCGTCTCCGATATTCTGGGGCGGCTGCACGGCGAACTGCCCGCCGGCCGCCTGCATTAAACCCGCGGAAAGCTTACCCCTCCACATCCGCGTCCGGCCGATCGTCGCCGTCGGCCAGTTCCTCGTGCCATTTGCCGTCGGCGGTTTCGAACAGGATCGCCTCGGTGTCGCCCGGCGTGCGCTGTTCGGCGGCGGCGGTGCGCGCCGCCTGGGCCGCGGCGTCCCGCGTCGGGTAGGTTTCGGCAAAGACGCCACCCTGCGTGTAGGTCCAGCCACCGTCATGCGGCACCACCTTGTACGTCACATGCGCCATCGTCGCCTCCTTCAGACTCGCAAATCCTGTTGACGCTGGATGCGCCGCGCGCCCAGCATAGGCTTCCGTTTGCCCGGGTCCCACCCTGTTGTCTTGAAGGAAGCCGCCATGGTCGAGCTCACCGAAAATATGCCGAAGGACGCGACGGCGGCGGGCGCCTATATCTTCACCGTCACCAAGCCGACCCTCGACGACCTGAAGGTCATGGTCATGCTGGAAGCCGCCGGCCAGGGTTTCTACGCCTCGCTCTGCGATGCCGCGCCGAACGACGCGGTGCGCGCCCTGCTCGCCAAGAACGGGCAGGAAGAGATGGGCCATGCCCATCGCGTCGCCCGGGTGATCAAGCAGGTGTTCGGCGAGGACTTTGCGATTCCGGCGCCGGACGAGAACCCCTATTTCATGAAGATCCCGGGCCTCGCCTGCGACGCGGAGATGCTGAACGGCATCACCCAGGGCGAGATCGCCGGCGAGGCGCTCTACGACAGCTGGGCCACGGCGCTGGGCGACGAGGAGGCCGCGCGCCAGCTGCGCCAGAACGGCAAGGAAGAACGCGGCCACGGCGACCGCGCCCAGCAGGCGATCGCGCTGCTATAGGCTGAATGCCGCCCGTCAATAGTGCGGCGGCGGCGGCTCCGGCACGTTCGGCGCGCCGGCGACGTTTTCCATGCCGCGCACCTGCTGGGTCAGGCGGGTGACCTTCTCGATCAGCTCGTCGATCTGCTTCCATTGCGCGGTGATCGCCGCGTTGAGGTCGTCGATCGTCTGCTCCTGATGGGCGAAGCGGACTTCCAGCTCATCGAGCCGGGCTGAGAGTTCCGTGGACATCGTTGCCTCCTCAGGGCGTGACGGGCGCGGGCGCCGGAAGCACAACACCCTTCTCGCCGGCGACCTGCCGCAGCAGGTCCGGATGATCGGAAATGATGCCGTCGGCGCCCATATCGATCAAATCGCCCATGGTCCTGGCGTCGTTCACCGTCCAGGGCAGCACCTTCAGACCGAGGCCGTGCGCCTCCTGTACCAGGGCCGGCGTCACATCCTTATAGAACGGCGACCAGATCGCGCCACCCGCCGCCTTGATCGCCTTGGGCAGCGATCCCTGATAGCGCATCGGATCGAAGCCGGCCGTCCAATGCGACGGCTTGTCGAGGAACACGTTGCTGAACACGCCCGACTGCATGGTCAGATAGGACGTCGGGATCGACGGCGCCTGCTTCTGCGCAAGCTGCAAGGTGCGCCAGTCGAAGGACTGGATCGTCACCCGGTCGGTGAAGCCTTCCTTGCGTAGCAGGTCCAGCACGATGGCGACGAAGCGTTCCGGATCGGGCGCATCGTCCGGCTGGTCGGGGCTGAGCTTGGTCTCGATATTCAGCCGCACCTGCTTGTTGCCGGAACGGCGGACCAGCGCGAACACCTCACTCAAGGTGGGGATGCGCGCACCGGGCACGGACCGCTGGTCCGGGAAACCCTTGGCATAGTCGCTGCCCGGCCGCATCTGGCCGACATCGTAGGACTGGACCTCCTTCAACGTCAGCGTGACGAAGGGAATGCCGGGCTGCACATAGTTGCCGTGCGCATCGCGCGCCAGGTCGGGGCTGAGATGCCGGTCATGCGAGACGACGACCACACCGTCCTTGGTCACGCCCATGTCCAGCTCGAGCGTGTCGACGCCGATGGCGAGCGCGTTGGCGAAGGATTGCAGCGTGTTCTCGGGGCGCAGTGCCCGGCCGCCGCGATGCGCCTCGATATCGAACGGCCGGTCGGCAGCGTGCGCGGAGACGGTCATCAGAAGCGCCACCGCCAGAAGAACACCACGCAAGACATCGTCTCCATCACCGCGAAGCTGAACCCGTGGGCCGTGTAACCGCAGGTCTGTGCCACCGCAACGATCAACTTTACGTAGCCGCCCCGCTCTGCGGACATAAGTTGTTGACGCGAGCGTGATAAACCTGTGATTTACCTTTTATTACAATGCTTTAGTCACAGAATAAAGCCGTGGAATCCATGGAGAGGCAGATGAAACTGAACAACACGGCCGGTACGTTGCAGGGCTTGCCGCTGCGGTATTCGCCGGTGCTGGCCGGCCTTGTGTTCGGGGCGCTGGCGGCCTTGCCCGCGCACGCCAACGTCCTGTGCGAGAAGGGCAAGGGCGATACCGAGATCCAATGCATCGCGCGGGGTGCGACCAGCACCGACACCTTGTCGGTGACCAGCATATTGGAGGTTCCGGTGACCGTCCTGGTAACGCAGTGGGCGGGGAAATGCGGGCATAGCGAACCTTTGGTGCACACCGACAGCCGGTCCGTCCGCGCGAATGCGCCGCTGTCGATCCCGTTCCACAATGTCGCCGGCAGCTGCCGCACCGCCCTGTTTTCGGAGTGCAGCTATACCGAGCTCACGCCCTCCGGCAGCGTCCAGAAAGCGTTCGATTGCGGCGCGCTGCTCGACGTGAAGGGCCAGTGAGCGATGAAGAGACACATTCTCGCGGCTGCGCTGGCGGCATTCGGCTCGGCCGCAACGCCGACCCTCGCCTCGTCGGCCTGCGGCCCATGGGGCAACGACGAGGTCCGCTGCATCGGCAATAACGGCATCGGCCGGCACCAGGAGCTGGGCCTCAGCGCGCGCGACTACAAGATCGCGGTGTACGGCAAAGCGAGCACGAGCGGCCGGACCTATTTCAACGTGCATGTCTGGCGCTCGCTGTGCGGATTTCCGGGCATCAAGCTGGACGCCGACCGCAACGATTCCGTCAGCCCGCAACCGCATGGGGATGTTTTCACGCAGCAGGAACACGCCCCGTACCTGCAGTGCATCGAATTCTTCATTCGCGAGTGCAAGGACGCGCACGGCAAGAAGCTGTCCTGCCCGGACGTCGTCCTCGCCGGCATAGAGGAGCGCCCCTGATGCGCAAGACATGGATTTTCGCCGCCGCACTGGCGGCAACCGTTTCGACCGGCCAATCGGCCTTCGCCTCGGAGGCCTGCGGGCCGTGGGGCAACGACGAGGTCCGCTGCATCGGCAATAACGGCTTCGCCCACGACCAGGTCGGCGGGCTTTCGGGCCGCAACTACTATGTGTCCGTGAAGCCCAAATCGACGGTTTCGGGCGCTTATAGCTTTTCCGTCGATATCTGGCGCTCGACATGCGGCTTTCCCGGCACCCGGATCAGCGCGAGCGAACCGCAGGACCGCAGCAGCACCGACAAGCCGTTCAAGATCCAGGAATATTCGGGGACCCTGCAATGCCTCGAATTCTTCTTCCACAGGTGCAGGACCGGCCACACGGCGGTGTCGTGCGCCGACATCCTGGATGCCACGATCGAGCCGGGCCGGAAAAGCTGACAGGACTCTCGCTCAGCTGAAGGCGTAGTGCAGCACGAACAGCACCGCCAGGATCGCCATCGGCCAGCCGATCTCGCGCCAGCGCCCGGCCAGCAGCTTGATCGCGGCGAAGGCGATGAAGCCGAGCGCGATGCCGTTGGAGATCGAGAAGGTCAGCGGCATGGCGATGGCGGTGACCAGCGCCGGCGCATATTCCGTCGCGTCGTCCCAGTCGATCTCGGTCAGGCTGCGCATCATCAGGCAGGCGACGAACAGCAGGGCAGGCGCGGTCGCGTAATCCGGCACGCTCTCGGCCAGCGGCGCGAAGAACAGGCTGGCCAGGAACAGGACCGCGACCACCACGCCGACGAGACCGGTGCGCCCGCCGGCCTTCACGCCCGACGCGCTTTCGATATAGGGCGTGACGGGTGAGGTGCCCATCGCGGCGCCCGCCATCACCGACAGCGAATCCGCCATCAACACCTTGCGCAGGCGCGGCAGAGACCCGTCCGGCTTCAGCAGGCCCGCCTCGTGCGCGACGCCGATCAGCGTGCCGGTGGAATCGAACAAGCAGACGAACAGGAAGGCGAGCACCACGGCGATGCCGGCCAGGTTGAACAGGCCGCCGAAGTCCATGGCGAACACGGTCGGCCTCAGGCTGGGCGGCATCGACACCACCCCGTCGAACGGCGAGATGCCCAGCGCCAGCCCTGCTACGGTTACGCCCAGCACCGCGATGAGGATCGCGCCCGGCACCTTGCGCACATCCAGCGCAACCATGGCGGCAAAGCCCAGCGCCGCCAGGATCACCTGCGGCGCGTGCAGGTTGCCCAGCGTGACATAGGTGTCCTTCGAAGGCGCCATCAGCCCGGCATTCTTCAACGCCAGGATGCCCAGGAACAGCCCGATGCCGGCGGCGATCGCCATTTTCAGCGAGCGCGGGATGCCGTCGATGATCCAGACGCGCAGCGGCGTGACGCTGACGACCAGGAACAATATGCCGGACAGGAACACCGCGCCCAGCGCCGCCTGCCAGGAATAATGCTGGCCGATGACGACGCCATAGGTGAAGAAGGCGTTGATCCCCATACCCGGCGCCAGCGCGATGGGATAGTTGGCGTAAAGCGCCATGATCAGCGTGGCCAATGCCGAGGCCAGGCAGGTGGCGACGAACACCGCCCCCTTGTCCATGCCCGCATCGCCCAGGATCATCGGGTTCACGAACATGATGTAGGCCATGGTCAGGAAGGTGGTGACGCCCCCCACGACCTCCGCCCGTATCGTGCCGCCTTGTTCGCTGATTTTGAAGAACCGGTCCATGGGCGGGATGTTGGCTGATTCTGTGGGTTTGGCGAAGGGGATTTTTGTTATGTGCCGGGATGCCGGCATGGGTTTAGCTCCGCGGTTCGATGGAACGGCGGAACGAGTTTCGATTGGGCTTTGGGTTTAGGGGACAGACGCGAACCAACGCGCCGGACATCGCATGCACGGCCACTCATTTGGGCGGTCCATGAACCAGGCGAGAACTGGGCACGGCGCCGCCGCCTGCGGTGGTCTTCGCGCGGGCAGTGCGCGTGTTGGCGGGGGTGTTCGCAGACGCTGCCGGCTTCGCTGCCATGTCCGCGGGAATCTTGAACCTCGTGCGGATGGAATCGACGACCTCGTCGTATGGCCGGTCGTCGTAATCGTAGCTGTCGTCGCGGTCGCGGAGGTATTCGCGCTCGACCGCCTCGTCCGCGCTGTCGGGCGCCTCGGCGACCGACCGTTCCAGTTCATCCGCGACGGTGTTCTCGGTTGCGGCGTCCTTGCCCGCGCCGAAGCGCATGCCCGGCGCGGGGCGCAGGCCGAGCAGTTCCTGCTGCAGCACGATGCTCTGGCGCACGGCGCGGGCGAGGCGGACGCATTTCATGGCGGGATCGATCTTATGATCGCACGCCTCGTATTCATGGTCGCGC
>DATJHU010000134.1:0-16588 GCA_035493715.1 Alphaproteobacteria bacterium
GAGAGAATGAGCGCGCCGGCGACCAGTTGCTCGAGTGAAAGCTGCCTCTGTCGATGTGGCACGGAGATGAAATCCTTGGTGAGTCCCCAGCCAGCATAGAAAGGGCATCCGTAAGTTACAACATACCGGTCACGAATAAGCGCCTCGAATCCTGCGAGAGACGTCAAAGTATGCACCTCATCGACCGCGGAAATGATGGCAGCGCTGGAAATGCCGCGGACCAGCTGATCGGCTATTTTCAGGGTTTCTACATCGGAGATGGCGCCTGGCCGATGACCGGCATCGACGTCGGGATGCGGCTTGTAGACGATGTAGGCGTCCGCGTTGAGCGCGCGGACGCGTTTCAGAAGATCGAGGTTTCGCTGGATCTCGCCGCCGCCGAGCGCGACCGAACGGTCATTCTCGACCTGGCCCGGCACAAAGATGACGCGCCGCCCCGGCGGCGCGGCGATATCCAGCGTCGCCGATCCGACATTATATTTCGTGATCCCGTTGGCAACCATCGACTGGATCAGACGCCGCGCGCGCTCGATTAATTCCGGAGTGAATTCCGTGCCGGATAAAATCCGATCAAGGCCGCTCGGACGTGTCGGATCGAAATAGATGCCGGTCCGATCGAGCACGATCGATGCAGCCGGCATGAAGTCGGCACCAAGTCCGACTGAACGGACAAACCCGTCCTCGATCAGGACCACCGGAACGCCCGCTGCCGCCGCCAGCCCCCGCAAATCCCCTGGCTCGCGTGCTGCCCAGACGGCAACTGCGCCTTTTTTCCGCACGGCAGTGCTCACTGCCTCGGCGGCAGTCTCAGCGAATAGTGGCGCCGGACCACCGGCAGCGAGCATTTCGGCGATACGGCGGCGCTTCCAGAATGACATGCCCAGGCACACAGAAATGCCGTCTGCGGATCGCGCCGATCGGCAAATATCCATAACGAACGCCAGGGCCGTTTCGAATGTACAATCCTGTCCGTCGAACGGGCTGACATAGCGGGTCGCAAGTAGCCGCGCAGCGGCGAAGAACTGAATGCGCGTCAAGCCCTGAGCCACTTGTTCTGGGGACGGCGCCTGCGCTTCCTCGGCGTCGACTAATAGCCGATACGCATCGTCCAACATGCGAAGGCAAAGTTCGGCGCGCGCCAGCAGTTCGGGCACATCCCAACTCTTGTCGTGCAGTGCAGCGGCGAAGGCTTCGTCCGAAAATACGGCGATCGGAGGTATGCGGTCCGAAAGCGCCGCGGGAAGGCGCGGCAACCCTGTAGGCATGCTTTCTGCGCAGTCGCCCCGCCCCATAGGGCGATCGCGTTCCCGGATTTCGGCGCGGCGCACAGATAGGCTCATCCGCGGCAGCTATCGAGAATGAGTATTTTCATTTGGCTCAACAGATTAGAAACCCAATCCTGGACCATGTGCTCTTTCAAGGCAAGTATTGGGATTGCCGACAGAATTTTCTCACGTAGAAAGCGTGGCCTTTGCTGCGCCGCGCCAAACCAGTGAAATCACGCGATTTCGCTCAGATGCCCTCGCATTCGATATAATTTATCCCAGCCACTTTGTTCCAACATTGTGAGTAATTTTTCGAAACGTTACAGATAACCGCCTTACCGCAGTGCACCATCTTGGTTTCAATTTTCTTACAGCGGTGTTAACTCCCCATTGCGGATTCCGTCACCACCGGCGCCACTGTCCACGCTCCGCCAGGTGTGCGCTGCAGGCCGGCGGCGGCCAGCCCGCCTCCATCGACATGAATCGTGGTGCCAGTAACCCAGGCCGAAAGATCGGTCGCCAAATAGATCGCCGCCCCAGCGCTGTCGTTCGGTACGCCGAACCGGCCGAGCGGAATCGTCCGCTTCGCCGCATCCTCGAAACCGGGACGGATATAGAGCGAGAGCGGAACCTGCTCGGTATCCGTCGTTTCCGGCGCGACGGTATTGACCCGTATTCCGTCGTTGGCTAGCTCGATCGCCAGCCCGCGCGTGAAGCCGGTGACGCCATGTTTAAACGCTGTATAGGCGATGTTGTAGGGGCTGCCGCGGAAGCCCTCGATCGATGACACATTGATGATGCTGCCGCCCGGGCCGCTCTTGCGCATCAGCGGTATCGCCGCCTTGGTTACGATGAACAGGTGTTTCAGATTGATGTCATAGAGGGCGTCAATATCGGCCTCCTCCATCTGCTCCAGCGTTTTGAAACTGCCCAAATGGTGACCGACATTGTTGACCAGCACGTCCAGGCGACCGAAGCGCTTCCCGATCTCCGCCATTGCGGTGTTCACCTCGGCCGCTTTGGTCACATCGGCTTTCAACACCAGCGCATCGATACCGGCGCCAGCCAGGGCTGCCCGCGTCGGTTCGATCTTGGCGGGGTCGATCTCCATGACCGCGATCTTGGCACCGATACCCCCCAATGCCTCCGCAACCGCCCTACCGATGCCCGCCCCTGCACCGGTAACGAGCGCAACCTTGCCGCTCAGCGAGATTTCCATGATCCTGCCTTCCCTGTCTGCACCTGTTGAACGCGTGAATACGCCGAGCCCCAACCCTATGCAAATTCGCCCGTGAAATCATCCACTTCGCACAAACCATGGTGACTGCCGCCCTAATCACGGTTTTTGCGCTGGTCGCGGTCACTGCGGCGACCGCACTGGCCGCCCGCCGGCTGAACGTGCCGGATTCGATCATGCTGGTCATGGTCGGTTTGGCGGCTGGCTTTATACCCGACATGCCGCGCGTCGCCATCAAGCCGGACCTTGTGCTGACGCTGCTCTTGCCGCCTCTGCTCTACTCCTCCGGGGTCGGCATGAGCTGGCGCGGCTTCAAGGCGCATATCTGGCCGATCATGCTGCTGGCGGTCGGCTGCGTGCTGTTTACGGCAACCGCGGTCGCCATCGTAACGCATTATATTCTGGGCCTGCCCTGGGCGATCGGCTTCGTGCTCGGCGCCATCGTCTCACCGCCGGATGCGGTGGCGCCGATGGCAATCGCCCGGCGCTTTTCGGTCCCCGAGCGGATCCTGACCGTGCTGGAGGGCGAAGGGCTGGTCAACGATGCCACCGCGCTGATCCTGTTCAGCTTCGCCGTCGCGGCGGTCGATACCGGCCATTTCTCCTACGTCGCGGCGGTGACCAAGTTCTTCGCCATCGTCGGCGGCGAACTGGTCTGGGGAGCGGTCGTCGGCTGGGCCGCCCTCTATCTTCGCCGCTGGGCGCGCGACGCGCATGTCGAGATCGCGATATCGATGCTGACTCCGTTCGTCTCCTTCTGGATTCCCGAGGCGTTGGGCGGCTCGGGCGTGCTGGCAACGGTCACGGCAGGCCTTGTCATTAGCTGGAATGGTCCGCGCTTCATTTCCCCTGCCACCCGCCTGCAGGGCTTCTTTGTATGGGACCTGATCACCTCGATGGTCGAGGGCGTCATCTTCCTGCTGACCGGCCTGCAGGCGCGGATCGTCGCCGACAATTTGAACCGGGCAGAATGGCGCTATCTGCTGACGGCGGCAGTCGCAGTCAGCCTGGTGGTCGTGATCGTCCGCTTCTTCTGGGTGTTCCCCGCGACCTATCTGCCGCGCCTCCTGCCCTGGGTGCGCGCCCGTACGGGACCGCTGCATTGGCGCGAGCCGTTCGTGATCGGCTTCACCGGCATCCGCGGCGTGGTCTCCCTCGCGGCGGCACTGTCGATTCCTTACATGATCGACGGCGAGCCCTTTCCCAACCGGGGGCTGTTGCTGCTCGTCACGTTCTCGGTGATCCTGGTCACACTTGTCGGCCAGGGTTCGACCTTCTCGACCGTTGTCCGTTCGTCCGGCCTCGTCGCGGTGGGACGCCGCGAGGCGGCGGCACGCAAACGGAAAGAGATCGAAGATCGTATCGCCGGCATCGACGACGTCCTGGCAAAGATCGACGAAATGGAACGCGACGGCGCGGACCCGGAAATCATAGCGGCAGCCCGACGTCAGCATCGCGACCGGCGTGCGAACTTCATCGCGGCGGCCAAGCATCACGACACCGGCCGCACGCCGGCCGACGCGGCCCGCCTGCAACTGGAGTTGGTCGAGATCGAGCGGATCAGCATCGCCCGCCTCTACGCCGCAAACAAACTAGACGACGGTGCGCGCCGTCGTATCGAACGCGAGTTCGATTTGGAGGATTCACGCATCCGCCACGCCGGTGAAAGCGGCTCAGGCGATCTGCCGGAAGATCTGCCCCACGCAGAAGACTAGGACAGCGCTATCATCGCCGTCAGCACGACGCACTCGACGGCAATTTCCGTGGCGCCAAGTACATCGCCGGTATGCCCGCCGATCTGCCAGCGGGCTAGCCCCGTCATCAGGAGTGACGTTACCAAACCGCAAATCAGTACGATAATCGCGGCAACCGGCTGAAGCAGCAGGAAAGGCGCAGTCAGCGCCAGTGCCAGCCCTAATGTGGCGCTCCATTCCGGCACCCGCTTCATTGAGGCGGCTAACCCGTCGCTGCGAGCTGGCTTCAGAATCAGCAACGGCAAGATCATGCCGGCCCGCCCGATTATCGCCGTAACGATCCAGGCCGCCAGGACCGCACGGGGCATCCCAATCGCAGCAAGCGCCGCAACGCGGACAAATGACGACCACGCGAGGCCTAGCGCTCCATAGCTGCCGATCCGGCTGTCGCGCATGATTTCCAGCTTGCGCTCCGCCGTCCGCCCGCCGGCGAATCCGTCGGCCAGGTCGGCCAGCCCGTCCTCGTGGAACGCGCCAGTGAATACGAGAACGGTGCCGAACGCCCAGCCCGCTGAAAGCCAGGCCGACAGGCCCAGCAGATGGCCTGCCCAATAGACGCCGCCGCCGAGCGCGCCGGCAAAAAGCCCGATCACCGGAAACGCCCAGACAATCCGGCCGAGATTGGGTTCGCCGCGGACGAACCGGCCGACAGGAAGCCGGGTCAGCAGCATCAGCGCGACGAGGAAGTCGGTCGGCATCCGCTTAGTCCCGGTTGTCCACGGCGGCTTCGGCGAAGGTTGCCATGTCCTTATGACAGGCGACGGCAGCGCGTAGCACGCCGACGGCAAGCGCGGCGGCCGATCCCTCACCCAAACGCATGCCGAGATCGAGCAGGGGTTGGAGGCCCAATTCCGCTGCTAACTCACGGTGCCCCCTCTCTGCGGAAACATGGGCCACCTGCGTATGGGCGAGTCCGTCGCCGTTCAGCCTGGCAAGCGGAGCGGCCGCCGCCGTGCAGATGAAGCCGTCCAGCAGGACGGGAATTCCAAGGCGGCGCGCAGCCAGCGTAGCTCCCAAGATCGCCGCCAGCTCGCGCCCGCCAAGGGCCATCGCGATCGACAGTGGATCGCCCAGCACCGCCGTATGACGCCGCAGGCCGGCGTCGATCGCCGCGCTCTTGCGCGCAAGGCCGGCGTCGTCCACGCCCGTACCGCGGCCGGCCCAACGCAAGCCGCCGCCGCCGAACAGAGCAGCCGCTATCGCCGCCCCGACCGTTGTGTTCCCGATCCCCATTTCGCCCAGGCACAGCAGATCGAGTTTAGGCGACACGGTCTCGTATCCGGTACCAACTGCATCCAGAAATTCCGCCTCGCTCATCGCCGGCGCCTGAGTGAAATCCGCAGTCGGTGCGTCCAGCGCCAACGGAACGACCCGCAGCGTGGCTCCGACCGCGGACGCGATCTGATTGATCGCCGCCCCGCCGCGCGCGAAGTTGGCAACCATCTGCGCGGTGACACTTGACGGGTAAGGCGACACACCTTGAACCGTCACGCCATGATTTCCCGCGAAAACCAGCACCTCAACCGTTTCCAGTCGCGGCATTGCGCGCCGCTGCCAACGCGCTAGCCAAGCAACTAGCATTTCCAGCCGGCCGAGACTGCCGGGCGGCTTGGTGAGGTCCGCCTGACGCTTAGCGACCGCCGCTGCGGACGCGTCGTCACCCACTGGCAAGTCACTGCAAATCGCACGCAGGGTTTCGAGAGAGGCGAAAGGATTCATGGAAACTCGAGTACCGAGGGCATGGTGGATGCCCTAATGTCCGTGGCGTATAAACCCTTCTCCCCGTCCGCTCAAAGGGCTCGACGCTATTTCCGATCTTTCGCACGTCACGCTGATTCTAGGCGGCGCCCGCTCGGGCAAGAGCCGCCATGCCGAGCAGCTTCTAACCCAGGGCCAGCGCCCACCCTGGACCTATATTGCGACCGCGGAGGCGCTTGACGACGAGATGCACGAGCGAATTGCCGAGCACCAAAGGCGCCGCGAATCGGGCTGGCAGACGGTCGAGGCCCCCATCGACCTGGCCGGCGCGCTCGCTGCCACGGCCAACAGCCCGGCCTTGGTCGACTGTCTGACGCTGTGGCTGACCAATCTGATGTTGGGCGACCACGACATCGAATCCGCGATCGGCGCACTGGAGGTCGCGCTCAAGGCCCGTACCGCCAAGACCATACTGGTCGCGAACGAGGTCGGGCTCGGAATCGTGCCGGAAAGCAAGCTTGGACGCCTGTTCCGCGACGAGGCAGGCAGACTGAACCAGCGCATTGCCGTGAAGGCCGGACGGGTCCTTTTCATGGTTGCCGGGCTGCCGATGACGGTGAAATGAACTTATGAAGATCGTCCTTATCCGTCACCCTGAGCCCGATGTGAAGCCGGGCATCTGCTACGGTCGTCGCCTGGACCTAGCGCTCACCCCGGCCGGCTTGCTGGTTGCAAAAAGCCTGGGCGCGCATCCTTCGCTAGATGGGCTCAAGGCCATTTGGAGCAGCCCGGCGCGACGTTGCCGCATCGCGGCGGAGATGATGTCGGACCATCTGAACCTTCCTCTATCGATCGACCCGCGTCTGCACGAATTCGATTTCGGCGAATGGGAGGGCCGGAAATGGGACCACATCCCACGCGACAATTTTGACCGTTGGGCCGCCGAAACCATGACGTTCCGTCCACCGGGCGGAGAGACCGCGGCAGACCTAGTTGGCCGAATTACCGAATTCGTCCGCGAATGCATTGCGGCCAACGAGGATTGCGCCATCGTCTCGCATGGCGGGCCGCTGAAGATCCTGAGCGCACAATTTCGGGGCCAACATGCCGATCCGCTGGCGCCGTCCCATGCCTTCGGCGTACCGGTCGTGATCGATCCCGTTGTCGTGAAGGCTCCGCTTAGCGCGGATCCCCCGGCCTGAAGCTCAACGGCGGCACGCGCGCCACGACGCCGCGACGGATCGGGATCGGACGCTCCCGCCACGGAACGATGCCGTTGGCGCTCTCGGCGTGGCGCATCGCGCCGGTGACGATATCGCCGACATTGGTGACCGCATCGAGGTCGCCGACTACATAAGTCCATTTGTTTTCAGCGGTATAGGCGATGGTGCAGGGTCGCTTGCAGACCGACAGGCATTCGACCGGTTGAACGACGAGATCGGCCCTGGAATTGGTCGCCAATTCTGCCGCCACCGCCTCGTACAGGGCCGCTCCCGGCCGCTTGGCCGTAGTGGCCTCACCACAACAGTTGACGCACACGAAAATGGTGGTTGGTGGACCGTTCATACGGCGGCCGCGATCAAATGGAAGAAACTGCCGCTGACGGCGCCGCGCCGGCCGCCGGTCGGGACCGGATCGCTGCCATAGGCATCGGTGACCATCGCCAGCGGTGCATCGTCGCCGGGATCGACGACGCTGGCATAGTGGAATTCGTGACCGCGCAGTTCCTCCCCGACATGCCCAAGGCAACCGTCGGCGAGTAGCCGGGCGCTGCGATAGCCGAGATGCAGTTTGCGCTTGGCGAAGCTGGTCGAAACGCCGAGCAGGCCGGCCATCGGATGAACCGTCCCATCGGCATCGGTCAGTGTGCGGCCCAGCACCATGTAGCCGCCGCACTCGCCGTGAACCGGGCGGGTTGCGGCGAAGCCGCGCAGGCCCGCCATGAAGGCATCCGCCGAAGCCAGCCGGCCGGCATGGAGCTCAGGATAGCCGCCTGGCAGCCAGCAGGCATCGCAGGACGGGTCGGGAGATTCGCCGGCCAGCGGGGAAAAGAAAACAATCTCGGCGCCCGCCGCCCGCCAGCCTTGCAGCATATGGGGGTAGAGGAAGGAAAAGGCGGCGTCCCGGGCCACTGCGACGCGCTGCCCGGGCGGTCGGGCAATGGCTTCGGATTTGGCGGCCATCGTCACCCCTGCGGCGGCAAGGCCACGGATCGCGTCGATCCGCGTATGCTCGGCGACGAAATCGGCAATCGCGTCCAGCCGGCTGTCGAGATCGGCCGTCTCCCCCGCCTGCACGAGACCGAGATGACGCTCAGGCAGCGCGATCCCCTCCGAGCGCGGCAAGGCGCCGACAACGGGGATGCCGAGCGCCTCGATCGCCTCGCCGGCCAGTCGCCCGTGGCGCGGGCTGCCGATCCGGTTGAGTACCACGCCGGCAACGCGGATGCGTGGATCGTAGGTCGCGCAGCCCTTGGCGACGGCCGCCGCCGATTGCGACTGCCCGGCAGCGTCGAGCACCAGCAGCACCGGCCAGCCGAGCGCGGCAGCGACATCGGCCGACGAGCCGGTGCGTCCGGGTTCCCCGGGCACACCGTCGAAGAGGCCCATCAGCGCCTCGCAGATCACCAGGTCGCTGCCCTGCCCAACGCCTGCGGCCAGTTCGGAAATCATTCCGGGCGCCATCGCCCAGGAATCGAGATTGACGCTGGCCCGCCCGGTCGCGGCGCGATGGAAATTGCCGTCGATATAGTCCGGCCCGCATTTGGCGCTGCCGACCTTCATGCCCTCGCGCGTCAAAGCGCGGAGCAGGCCCAAAGTCAGGGTGGTCTTGCCGCTGCCCGAGCGCGGCGCAGCGATTATCAGCCCCGGTGTCATGTCAGCGATACCGCGAAAGGCGATAGCGCCTCGCGCAGGCGCACCATCTCGCCGATTGCGATGATCGAGGGTGCGCCGAAACCCTGGGCCGCGGCATCGGTCGCCACCCTGTCCAGCGTCGAGATGAAGACCCGTTGCTGCGGTGTCGTCGCGCTGTTGACGATGGCGACCGGCGTATCGGCCGGCATGCCGCCCTCGAGCAGCGACGCGGAAATCTCCGGCAGGCGGCTCATGCCCATATAGAGGATGACCGGCAGCTTGGTAGCCGCGACGGCTGCCCAATCGAGATTGCGCTCGTTTCCGGCCGCATACTGCCCAGTGACGAGGATGACGCCATGGTTGGTGTCGCGCGTGGTCGCCGGGATGTGGGCATAGGCCAGGCCACCCAAGCCCGCTGTCACCCCGGGAATGACCCGGAACGAGATACCTGCAGCGACCAGCCCCAGCGCCTCCTCCCCACCGCGCCCGAAGACGAAGGGATCGCCCCCCTTGAGGCGCAGCACCCGCTTGTTCTGGCGCGCCAGCTCGATCAGCCGTTCGGTTATGTCCCGCTGCTGCGCCGACGGGCGACCGCCACGTTTGCCGGCAAATTCCCGGACGGCTTCGGGCCGCGCCAACGCCAAGACACCGTCATGAACCAGTGCGTCGTAGAGGATGATGTCGGCCTGAGTCAGCGCGTTGACCGCGTGCAGCGTCAGCAGGCCCGGGTCGCCCGGGCCGCCGCCGGCGAGCCACACCTCGCCGGGCCGGAATTCCGGCAGGGGAAACGCGCCGAGCGCGGCTTGAAGTCGTGTGTCGGTCATCTGGCTCAACAGGCCCTGTGCAGAATCGCCGCCGTTGGGTACGACAATAGCCCATGGACACGCCGAAGCCGAAAGGCTCGCTCCGCCGGGGCTGGACCACGGGCGCCTGCGCCGCCGCCGCTGCGCGCGCGGCTTATGAAGCCCTGCTGACCGGAGCGTTCCCCGATCCGGTGGCGATTCTGCTGCCCGGCGGGCAACGCCCGGCATTTGCTTTGGCGCAGCAGGAAATCGGCGATGGTTTTACCCGCGCGGGCATCGTCAAGGATGCTGGCGACGATCCGGATGTGACACATGGCGCGCTGGTGATCGCGACGGTCTCCCATGGCCTGGCCGGCAGCGGCGTCGCCTTCCGGGCCGGCGAAGGTGTCGGCACCGTGACTTTGCCGGGTCTCCCTGTGCCGCCGGGCGAGCCTGCCATCAATCCGATGCCGCGCGAGATCATCCGCACCGCCATTGCCGAATGCGCTGCAGAGCACGGCGGCACGGGCGATATCGTGGTCGAGATTTCGATCCCCAACGGCGCCAAGATCGCCGAGCGGACGCTCAACGGCCGGTTGGGCATCGTCGGCGGTCTGTCGATCTTGGGGACGACGGGCATCGTCGTGCCCTATTCCTGCTCGGCCTGGATCCATTCGATCTATCGCGGCATCGACGTCGCCCGCGCCGCCGGCCTTGCCCATCTGGCGGGCGCGACAGGATCGACCTCGGAAAAGGCCGTCGCAGCGCTCTATGGCCTGCCCGAGGCCGCGCTGATCGACATGGGCGATTTCGTCGGCGGCATGCTGAAATATCTCCGGCGTCATCCCGTCGCGCGCATCACCGTCGCCGGCGGCATGGGCAAGCTGACCAAGATGGGCCAGGGCCTGCTCGACCTGCATTCGCGGCGCGGCGAGGTCGATCTCGACTGGCTGGCAGCGCAGACGACCGATGCCGCATTGGCCGGGCAGATCGCAGCCAGCAATTCCGCGATGGAAGCGTTTACGCACGCCCAGGCGGCCGGCATCGATCTGGCGAGTGCGGTCGTCGAAGCCGCCTGGAAGACGGGTGCATCCGTGCTGGAAGGTAGCAGCAGCGCGCTGGAGATCGTGATGTTCGACCGCACCGGCGGGCTGATGGCGCGGACGGAGCCTCGAAAGACTTAGCCCGACACGCGGAGCGCTCGTTAAGCCTTCGCCCGCCCGGCGGGCGAAGGTGGCGCGCAGCGCCGGATGAGGGGGCGGGAGAAAGAAATCCCAGGCCCCCTCACCCTCCCATTGCATGCGCAATGGGTCCCTCCCTCTCCCGCTTCGCGGGCGAGGGTCTTTCGAAGCGGTCCTTAAGATCATTGCCGACGCCGATCCGGCCTAAACCGCCGGAGATAATCAGGATCGTAGAGCGCGCTCTCGCGGAAATCGCGCGCCGCCAAAGCCGGCCCGACCAGGATCAGCGCAGTGCGTTCGATCGGGTTGGCCGCTACTTTCTTGGCAATGTCCGTCAACGTCCCACGAATGGCCCGCTCGTCCGGCCAGGAGGCACGATAGACCACGGCGACCGCGCAATCGGCCCCGTATAACGGCAGCAGTTCGGCGACCACCTGATCCAGCACATGGATCGACAGATGGATCGCCAAGGTCGCGCCGGTACTCGCGAACGTCGCCAGCTTCTCCCTCTCCGGCATTGCCGACGCACGGCCGCTGGTGCGGGTCAGCACGACCGATTGGGCCACGCCTGGCAGGGTCAGTTCCTGCCCGAGTGTCGCGGCGGCGGCGGCGAAGGATGGCACCCCCGGTGTCACCGTGTATTGGATACCCAGCCGTTCCAGCCGTCTCAGCTGTTCGCCCATCGCGCTCCAGACCGACAGGTCGCCCGAATGCAGTCGGGCAATATCATGCCCGGAATCATGCGCCGTCTTGAACTCGGCCTCGATCTCGTCGAGCGACATCGGCGCGGTGTCGACGATGCGCGCCCCCGGCGGGCAGTAGGCCAGCAGCGCCTCAGGCACCAAAGATCCGGCATAGAGGCAAACCGGGCAGCGCGCGATCAGGTCGCGGCCGCGCACAGTGATCAGATCCGGCGCACCGGGACCGGCGCCGATGAAATGAACTGTCATGACGCCTCCGCGACGGCACAGGTTGCGCCGCCTTCGGTTATGCGCGGGACAATCAGAATCGCGTTCGGTCCTGCCCCAGCCAGGGCCGATGCTTCCGCGACGGATGGGACCGCGAACGCCGCCTGCGCATGTGGCGCGGAAGTCAGCACGCGAGGCGCCTCCGCGCGAAGCGCTTCGCGCGACAGGAACGTCAATCCGAGACTTAGACGCGCCGCTGCCTTCGTCAGTCCCGGCTCGCCCTTCTTATCGGCCAGCGTGAAAAGACCGAGCAGCGTGTACCGGGCGTCGTCCCGAAGAACGGACAGGGCTCGATTGACCACCCGCTCGATCACATCCGCCTCACAGCCTTTGCGGCATCCAACGCCAACGGCGATCCGGCTCATGGTTTGGCCACCGCCCACTGCGTCACCGGCAGGGCCGGCCGCATGCCGTGGAAGCCGCCGACTGGATCGGCGTGGGAAATCTGAATCGTACGGAGGTCGCCGCCCAGCGCCTTGAAGCGCGCAGCAAGTTCCGCCTGCGTCTCGATCGTGACGCCGTTGACCACCAGCCGTCCACCGGTCGGCAGGGCGGCCAGCGCCGCGTCGATGACACCGGTCTTGGTCGAGCCGCCGCCGATGAACACGGCGTCGGGCGCCGGCAGGCCGTCCAGCGCCGCGGGCGCCGCGCCCTCGACGATCCTGAGATCAGGCACACCCAGAGAGGCGGCATTGCGGGCGACACGCCCGGCCCGCGCCGCGTCGCGTTCGATCGCAACGGCGCGGTTCGCCGGATGACACAGCATCCATTCGATCCCGACCGAACCCGAACCCGCGCCGATGTCCCACAGCAGCCCGCCGCGATGCGGCGCAAGCGCCGCCAGCGTCACCGCCCGTACCTCACGCTTGGTCAACTGGCCGTCATTCTCGAACCAATCGTCCGGCAAGCCGGGCGCCAGCGGAATGGCACGCGCGCCAGGGCAGGCCGGAATATCCAGTGCGATCAGGTTCAGCGGTACGATATCGTCGAATGCGAAATCCTTTGCCTGCGTCGACCGTATCCGTTCGTTAGGGCCGCCCATCGCCTCACAAACGATCATCCGCGCATCGCCGAATCCATGCCGGACTAGCAGCTCCGCCAGTCTGGCCGGTGTCGTGCCATCCCAGGAGAGTGCGAGAATCCGGCTGTTCGGCTGCAGTGCCGGAAGCGCCCTTTCGAGCGCCCGCCCGTGCAGCGTGACGAGGGCGCAATCCTGCAGCGCCCAGCCCAGGCGCGCGGCAGCGAGGCTGAAAGCCGAGATGCCCGGCAGGCAGACGATCTCCTCCGCCGGGATCTGCGCGGTCAGCACCGAGCCGACGCCATAGAAGAACGGATCGCCGCTGGCGACGACGGCAACCGGTTCGCCGCGCCGCGCCAGGATCGCCGGGAACGCGTCATGCATCGGCGACGGCCACGCCATCCGCTCACCCTTGGGCAAGCTCCCCAGCAACTCGATATGGCGCTGCCCGCCGACGACCAGTGCCGCTTGCGCGATCAACGTCTGTGCGGCAGGAGTGAGCCCGGCAGTGCCGTCCTCCCCGATGCCGACGATCGACAGCCAGCGTCCGGGGACGTTCAATGCGGCCACCCTGCAAGGACATGGCGATGCGACTGTTGATACTGGGCGGAACGACCGAGGCGAGCGCGCTGGCGCGCGCGGTCGATGGCTGGGCCGACCTGGACCCCATCCTGTCCTTGGCAGGGCGCACGCAGAACCCGGTCATTCCGCCGATCCCATATCGCACCGGCGGCTTTGGCGGCGTCGATGGGCTGAAAACCTATCTGACCGACGACAAGATCGACGCCGTGATCGACGCCACCCATCCCTTCGCCGCGCAGATGTCCGCGAACGCGGCCGAGGCCTGCGGCGCACTGAATATCCCGCTGGCGCTGTTCACCCGCGCGGCCTGGCGGCCCGTACCGGGCGACCGCTGGATTCAGGTTGCTGACATGGGGGCGGCGGCGCGCGCCTTGGGCGAAACGCCACGACGCGTGTTCCTGACCGTCGGCGGCTTGCAGCTTGCCGCCTTTGCCGATGCGCCGCAGCACCACTACCTCGTTCGCACGATCGACCCGCCGGAGGCCATTGCGGGCCTGCCCGACCACCGAGTGATCCTGGCGCGCGGCCCGTTCACAGTGGATGACGAAACCGTCCTGATGCGCGACGAACGCATCGACCTGCTGGTCACCAAGAACAGCGGCGGCAAGGCCACGGCGGCAAAGCTGGCCGCGGCACGCGCGCTGGACATCGAAGTGATCATGGTCGAGCGGCCGAAGCCGCCCGAGGTCGAGGCATTCGAAACACTGGATGCGATCACCGCCTGGGCGCTGGCTCATCGTCCCACCCCATAGGTCCGCGGTGTCAGCAGCCAGGGCCTGCCGCCGATCTTCGCGATGAAACGGGTCTCGCTCGAGCCGATCAGCACCAGAGTGCTCATATCGGCGATGCCTGGATCGGCCTCCGCCAGCGTCGCCAGCGTCATGGCCTCGTCCGGACGGCCGACGGCACGCGCAAAAGCGACCGGCGTGTCACCGGCCTTCAGGTCACGCAGCAAGGCAAAGGCCTGGTGGATGCGATCCGGCCGCGCCTTGGAGGCGGGGTTGTAGAGCGCAATGACGAAGTCGCCCTCGGCCGCCGCCCTGAGCCGACGCTCGACGATCGCCCAGGGCTTCAGATTGTCGGACAACGAGATGGCGCAGAAATCGTGGCCCAGCGGCGCGCCCAGCCGCGCGGCCGCCGCCTGCATGGCGGAGACCCCGGGTATCACCGAGATGTCCAGAGACCGCCAGCCATGATCGCCCGCCTCGACGGCCTCGAACACGGCGGCGGCCATTGCGAAGACGCCGGGGTCGCCGCCGGAGACAACGGCAACGATCCGACCCTCGGCCGCCATCGCCAAAGCATGCCTGGCGCGGTCGATCTCGACACGGTTGTCGCTGCCATGGCGGATCAGGCCTGCCCGCGCCGGCACGCGGTCGATATAGGGCTGATAGCCCACCAGGTCGGTGGCTGCCGCCAGCACGGCCGTCGCTTCGGGCACCACCCAGTGGTCCGGCCCCGGCCCTAGCCCGACGATGGCGAGGCTTCCGGTCACGGCCGCCGTCCTTGGCCGGGGATCAGGATCAGCGAGAAATAAGGCGCCTGCCCGTCGGTTTTTTCGGCCAGCTTCATGACCAACTCGTCTGCCATCGTGCCGCGCTCGACATAGATGGCACGGTCCAGCAGTCCGGCCTCGGCGACCGCCGCGCGCACTTTCGCGAAGTTGCGGCCCAGTTTCATGATCACCGCGGCATCGGTCCCGCGCAGCCGTTCGGCAAGCGCCTCGGCGGACAGCGTGCCGGGCAGCACGGCCATCGTGTCGTCGCCCCAGGTCATCGGTTCGCCGGCCACCGACCAGCAGCCGGCCATGCCGGTGACACCCGGCACCAAGGTCACCGGATAGCAGCCGCGCAAGCGGATATAGAGATGCATGAACGAGCCGTAGAACAGCGGGTCGCCCTCGGCGAGCAGCGCCACATCCTGTCCGGCATCCAGGTGCGCGGCCAACGCTGCGACCGACTCTTCATAGAATTTCGCCAATGTCGCGACATAGACCGGGCTGTCGAACGCGTGCTCGGTCGTCATCGGGTAATAAAGCGGCAGCTCGCTTGCCTTCCCGGTCATCCAGGGGTCGGCGATGCCACGCGCATTGCCGCGCCGGCCCGCCTTGGCGAAATAGCTGATCACCGGCACCGACTGGATCAATCGCATGGCCTTCACGGTGATCAGTTCCGGATCTCCCGGCCCAAGCCCGATGCCATAGAGCCGCCCAGTCATTCCTTGGCGCTCGCGAGTGCGTTGATCGCCGATGCGGTCATCGCGCTACCGCCCTTACGGCCGCGCACGGCGACATAGGGCACCCGGCCGTCGGCGATCAGCGCCGCCTTCGATTCTGCCGCCCCGACGAAGCCGACGGGCATGCCGATAACGAAGGCCGGCTTCGGTGCGCCTTCGTCCAGCATTTCCAGCAGCCGGAAGAGCGCGGTCGGCGCGTTGCCGATGGCGACGACGGCACCCTCCATCCGGTCGCGCCAAAGCTCCATCGCCGCGGCCGTGCGCGTCGTGGCCATCTTCGCGGCCAGCGTGGCGGTCGCAGGATCGTCGAGGGTGCAGATCACCTGATTGTCCGCAGGCAAGCGCGCGCGGGTAACGCCGTTGGCCACCATCTTGGAATCGCACAGGATCGGCGCGCCGGCCTCCAATGCGCGAATTCCAGCAGCCGCGCCGCCTGTCGAAAAGACGATGTCGGCCGCGACCTCGACCATGCCGCAGCCATGGATGATGCGGACGGCGACCCGTTCCTCCTCCGGCGTGAAACGGGCGAGATCGGCCTCCGACCGGATGATCGCGAACGACCGGCGATAGATTTCCGCCCCGTCTTTTATGTAGTCGTGCGCCGTCACGCCGCCTGTCCCTTCGTCAGCCCGCGCGCCAGATCGGCGGGGCTCAGTCCTGTCTGCTGAGGCGTATCCCACGGCGCACCGTCGCGGATCAAATCGTAACGACCATCGTGGCCGGTCAGGGTGAGTGTCGCGGTACGTGGATGGGCGCATCCCTTGGCGCAGCCGGAGACATGAAGCAGATCGCCGGGCTTTACCGCCGACGCCAATCGGGTGGCGTCGGCGCGGACATCGGTCGTCGCGCGCGGGCAGGCTGGAGCGCCGACGCAGGCGGCGACACGGAGGCGCGGATCGTCGCAGGAGAGGATGAAATCTTCGAGCGACAGGCCGGCAGTGAATTGCCGGGCGGAGTCATCGGACCGGAACGGCACCAGTATCGTCCGCCAAGGGGTAAGGCGAAGTTCGATT
>DATJHU010000135.1:0-21917 GCA_035493715.1 Alphaproteobacteria bacterium
TCGTCCAGGAACTGCCGAAGATCGGCCGGCGGGAGGCTCGATGCGGCGGCGAGATATTCCGGCAAGCCCATGCTCTGCCGGTCAAGGAAACGCTCGTCGGTTTGACGTGCCCCCAGCTTCCCCCCTGCGACATCCGTCGCATAACGGATCAGACCGTCGGTCAGCAACAGGTCGCGGTCGATGTCGTCGACGATGCTGGTCGCGTTCGCCAGACCCGAAATCTCGCGAATGTGATAGTCGGCGGGCTCCAGCCCCTCGCAGTCGGCGTTGGAAAGCACCGTGAAGACCGTGCTGGCGCGCGCTCCGAGACCCACCACGCTCGCATTCCAGGCGAGCGCATATTGACGGCGGCTGTAGAAGACGCGCAGCGCCTCCTTGTCCAAAACCTGGCCTGCCACCACGACATTGCCCGGGGCGGCGAGCCGTAGCACCGTAAGACTGCTCTCGGCCCGCTGGTCGGCGCTGGCGCCGGTCAGCGCCAGCATCGCGAGCGCCACCGCTGCGAATGCGGTCCTGATGGCGTGCGGAAAGCCGAGGGGGGACATGCAGAGGCCCGGACTAGAGGTTGAACACCGTATTTACTCTAATACGCCGCCGACCGTTTCGTGCCTGTTGCCGAACAATATTCCAGTGCTGTGACAGTTCCGCCACAAATCCTATTCGCCGCGGAAATCCGGCGGCTTTTTTTCGATGAATCCGGTCACACCGGCGGCAAAGTCGTGGCTGATCGCACTCGAGGCGAACGAGTCGGTCTCGGCGGACAGCTGCGCCTCCAGGCTGTTGGTGTCGGTGGCGTTCAACAGCGCCTTGGTGCGGGCATAGGCAAGGCCCGGCCCTTTGGCCATGCGCGCCGCCAGCTTCGCCGTGGTCGCCTCGAGTTCGGCAATCGGCACCATCTTGTTGACCAGCCCCCAACGTTCCGCCTCGACCGCGCCGAACCGGTCGCCCAGCAGCGCGATCTCGGCCGCCCGCTTCTGCCCGACGATGCGCGGCAGGAAGAAGCTGGCGCCGCCGTCGGGCGTGGTGCCCAGATGGATATAGGCCAACGTGAACTTCGAAGTGTCGGCCGCGATCGCCAGGTCGCAGGCGAGCACGAGGCTGAGGCCGAACCCGGCGCATCCGCCCTTCACTTCCGCGATCACCGGCTTGGGCAGCGCGCGGATGACGCGGCTGAGCTGCTGCGCCTTTTCCACCATTGCGACGACGATCGGACGGAAGGCCGCCTTGTCGGGATGTTCCTGCAGGTTGCGATAGAAGTAACCGACATCGCCGCCGGCCATGAAGTTGTCGCCGGCGCCGCGGATCACGACCACCCGCACGTTGTTGTCGGTCCCGCAGCTCTCCAGCGCCGCCAGCAGGCGCGCCGACAGATCGTTGTTGAGCGCGTTCATCACCGTCGGCCGGTTGAGCGTGATGACGGCAACGCCGTCGGCGACATTCAGCAGGACGGAAGGTTCTTCAGCCATGGTTAGCTCCTGAAATTCACTGGAGGAGCGGTACCAGCCGGACAGGAAAACCGCAACCGGCTGGCTATTGGCCCGGCAGGCGCGGCAGCGCCCAGTGCTGCCATACCGCGACGACGCGCAGCACGAAGCACGACAGGCCGCCCAGCACGGCCGCGATGCGCGGCGGGATTCCGAATTGACGGGCGACAATCATGACAGCCGCGCCGGTGAATGCCGCGGTGGCATAGATATCCGTCCTGAGGATGATCGGCGCGCGCGCCAGGAAGATGTCGCGCAGCGTGCCGCCGCCGACCCCGGTCAGCGTGCCCATCAGGGTCGCAACGAAGGGGTTGATGCCGAAATCCAGCGCCTTCTCCGCGCCGGCGATCGCGAACAGCGACAGCGCCGCGGCATCCAGCCCGATCAGGACCGGCCGTGGAATGACCATGGTCTGGCTGTACAGGAGGAATGTGAGGATGCCGCCCGCGAAGGCCGTCGCGGGATAGCGCCAATCCTTGATCGCCTGCGGCGGGATCGCGCCGATCAGCAGGTCGCGGGTCACGCCGCCGATCAGGGCGACCGAGAATCCCAGCACCAGCACGCCGAAGAAATCGAACCCCGCCTGCCCCGCGGCCATGGCCCCTTCGATGGCGAACAGGAAGGTGCCCGCGAGGTCGAGGGCAAAGATGAAGGAAAGGGTTCGGGAAGCGTTCGTCGTCATTGCGTCGTTTGCAGCGCCTCGTGAGCGAGACTATTTCAGCAGAATCGCCGCCGCCTGCTTAACACACTCCTCGAACGCGCTCAGGTCCGTATATCGCCCTGACCGCTTTGTCTTGCGCCTGACGATCGGCGCCCGGCTTTCGCTGATCGCACTTTCGATCATGAGATTCTCGGCGAATTCAAACTGTTCGACGCCCATCTTAAGATCGTCTTCGAAGCGGAATTCCGGGTAGCGGCGAGGACGCTTGTTCAGCCGGTCCCCGTTGAACTTGCGGACACGCTGGAAGAAGGAAAGATGGCTGTTGGTATAGCCGAATACCGGCTTCCCGTGTCCGCGCATGAAACCGACCTCATAGGCGGTGCCGACATCCATGCCGGGAGCCCGAAAGGGCGTCAGATTGGCGATCCCGGCATGGCATTCCAGCATCAGCGCCTCGTTGGCCCGGGCGATGGCATAGCCCTGCTCGGCCAAGGACAGATGCGATACGTCCACTTGGCCGTCGAGGGGGTATTTCCCCTCCAGCCCGTAACGCGCACAGATTTCGACCTTGGCGGCACCCAGCGCGACCGCCGCTCTGACGAAGACCTCCGGCCCGGCGAGATAGACTTTCGGTGGGGCTGGATTCCCGGCCAAGTGCTTACAAACGCGCGACGACTTCGTCTTGGACGCGCTTGACGAAGCGCTCCATGTCCGCCGGCTCGGTTCCACCGGCCTCGAACGCGCCGACGATGATGCGGGAAACGCCGAGGTCGGCGTAGGCCCGGACGATGCCGAGATCGAGCGAAGCGCCGAACTTATAGGCTGTCGGCGAGACGCTGAGCTCGATCTTAGACGGATCGCGGCCATGTTCCTTGGCCGAGGCGTTCATCACCTCGATCAGCTTGGCGAAATTGTCGGGCGAGATGGCATGCGGGAAGAAGCCGTCGCCGGTACGTCCGGCCCGGCGGGCCGCGACCTCGGTCGAACCGCCGATGATCAACGGCACCAGGTTCGGGTTGGCCGGTTTCGGATCGGAGCGCACGCGGTTGAACTGGTAATACTGGCCGTTATAGGTCGCGACCTCGTCGCGCCACAGGATGCGGCAGGCGTCGATGCCTTCGTCGAAACGGCGGCCGCGCTCGTTGTACGGCACATGCGCCGCGGCGAACTCTTCCTTCTGCCAGCCGATGCCGACACCAAGCAGCACACGGCCGCCCGACACGGAATCCAGCGTCGCGACGCGCTTGGCGAGAATGATCGGGCTATGCAGCGGCATCAGCAGCACGCCGGTGCCGAGCTTGACGTTCTCGGTCACGCCTGCGGCCAGACCGAGCCACTCCAGCGGGTCGGGCATCACGGTGTCGGCGGTGAACGGCGCCTGGCCGTCCTCGGAATAGGAATAGAGCTTTTCGTAATCCTCGGCGACGATCGGGTGTTCGACCGTCCAGACCGATTCGACGCCGATCGTATCGATCTTGCGCAGGAACGCCTTGCACCAGGCCTGATTATCGATGAAGCCCTTGGTGAACAGCGGCAGAATGCCGATCTTCATCGTCCCCTCTCCTTCCCGTTATGCCGACAAAAGAAAGGCGGGATTTCTCCCGCCTTGTCTCGGAACTCGCCCGACTTTAGGGCGAAGAAACCCGCCAGTACAGGCCCATGCCGTGGCGCGGATCGACGACTTTGTCCCCGTCCGACACCGCCAGCGTGTAGCTGTCCTGGCCGATCATGTCGCCCGGCTTCTTGTCCCCGTCGAAGCTGTACAGCGCATAACCCTGATAGGCCCATTGCTGCTTGCCGTCATCGCGCTTCATCAGCGACCAGTAGCCGGATGGCTGAGCGCCGTCGGCGGCGATCACCGGGTGCCACTGCTTGGAGCATTCGGCGTCGCAGCCGGAGGTGCCGATCGTCACACCGAGCATCGGCACGCCGCGGTCGGCGCCCCGCGCCGCGTGGCCGCCGGTGCCGTCGAAGCGCACGCGGTCGCGCGCATAGAGCGTCTTGCCGGAGAGGTCGGTCCAAAGCCCGCCCTTGCGCTCGTTCGGCAGGATCCTGACCTCGGCCGGCATATAGTAGTTTTCGATCTGCGCGATCTGGAAACGCTTGTCGGCGTTGATGCCGTTGGCATCGCCGAGATCCAGGTCGCCCGCGTAGGAGAACAGCGGATGGCCCTTATAGGCCCACTGCTGCACGCCGTCGGCGCGGTCGATCACCGTGAAATCGCCCATGTCGTTGGCCAGTTGCCCGGCCAGGAGCGGTTTCCACTCCGTGCCGCAGACCTTGTCGCCGCATTTGCCGTTGCTCACGTCGCCGTCATAGGCATAGAGCGGCATCTTGTTCGGGCCGATCAGCGTCTGGCCGTTCGCCTCGTTGACTTCCGCCACCGCGATGCCGAACGGCAGGACCATGCCCTCCGACGGCTTGAGCAGCGCCATGTGCCAGACCTGCGCAACGTTGTCGCCCGTACCGTCGCCGATCTTCTGATCCTTGACGAAGCTATAGAGCGGCTTGCCCTTGAGCGCCCACTGCTTGGAGCCGTCGTCGCGCGTAATAACAGACCACTGCCCGCTCGGTTTCGCGTCCGCGGGCGCCACCGCGGCCGGCCAGGCTTTGATACATTCGTCGGTCGTGCAGGCCGACTTGCCCGGCGTGGTGTCCTTGTCGAACGTATAGAGCGTCTTGCCGTCGCCGGTGGCATAGACCGTCACCTGCTCCTGCTGATCCGAGCTGGAGCCCGGGATCATGGTGACGGTGCCGACCTTCACCTTCTGGAAGGTGATCCCCATCGGCGTCGACATGCGCGCCACGATCGGCGACATCTTCGCGCCGCCGCCGCTCTTCTGGTTGTAGACATAAACAGCCCCGGCGACGACGGCCACGCCGACGACACCGACAAGCAGAGCCGTTTTCAGCCCCATCTCAAATTCCTCCCCAAACGCTCAAATCGGCCGGTCAGGCCATCACTTCCGTGAAGGTCTTCGACGTCTGCATCGAATCCGTGCCCCAGCTGTTGATCGGCACGCCGACCGCCTGCTGAACCGTCAGACCCAGACGGGTCGAGGGATCGCCCTTGGCGACGACGTGGAGGCCGGTCTTGACCTTGCCGCCTGCGCGGCCGGCCGTGATCAGCGGAATGTCGTCCAGGCTGTGGACCTTGGCATAGCCGGTATCGGTCGATGCCATCAGCAGCATGCGGTCCAGCAGGGTGCCGTCGCCTTCCTTGACGCTGTCCAGCGCCGCGACCATGTCGCCCAGCCCGCTGCTGATATTCATGATGAACGCCGTGACGTTCGGCTGATAGCCCAGCTGCGGGTCGATCGATTCCTCATGCGTGTACACATGATGCGTCATCGACGAGCCTTGCTTGCGCAGCGACGAGGTCGCGTCGTTGAAGGTGACGTTGATGACCCGGGTCTGATTGCAGGCCAAGGCGTGCGCCAGGATCTGCGCGAACAGCTTGTGGTTGCCCTTCACCGATTCGATCTCGGAGCCGAGAACCATGTCCTGCGGCTTGGCCGGCGACGAGCAGGCGGCCAGCGGTGCCGGTTTCTGCAGTTCCAGCTCGAGCTGCTGCTCGATCTGGCGAAGCGAGGTGAAATATTCCTCCAGGCGGGCCTTGTCGGCGGCGCCCAAAGTCTTCGACAGATCGTCCCGCTGCGCCATGACGGCGGTCAGCACGCTCTGGCGGGCCATGATCTGCGGATCGGGCTTGAAGTCGGCCGCGTTCGGATCCTTGAAGTCCGGCCCGAAGATGCGTGTATAGAGCGCGGCAGGCGACACTTCGGCCGGGTTGACCGCCGCGCCGGCACGCCGGCTGTAGGAATGGACGGCGTTTCCGGTCGATGTGACCTCGAGCGAGCGGAAGCGCGTCTTCGTACCGATCACGTCGGCGATCAGCTGATCTACGGACGGCAGGATAACGCGCTCCTCGCGCGGCGTGGTGCCGGTCAACACCGCCCAATCGCCAGTGAAATGCGTGATCATCGGGCGTCCGTCGAGGATCACCTTCGTGCCGGAATAGACGTTGACCTTGTCCTTATACGGCGTGAGGCCGGCCAATTCGGGACCGAACTCCGTGATCTTGCCGGCGGTCGGCGGCTCCCAGCGCCCGGGATTCATGCCCAGACCCCAGAACCAGGTGCCGAAGCACACCGGAAGCGCCTGTCCATCGGCCAACGCCGTTCCGTTGGTGTTCAGGAAGCAATCCAGGAACGGCAGCGCTACCGTGACGGCGGTGCCGCCGAGCATGCCACGCAGAACGCGGCGACGATCGATCTTTCTGTTAATCGGAATCATTTCTGAACCTCCTGGCTCCCGGTCGAAGCGAGTTTGCTTGGGGTGTCGAGTGCCCCGGTTTGCGGCGGCGCCGCGCGATAGAAGACGTCGCTGGTCGCGATATCCTTGACCAGCGCCAGATACTTGTAGCCGCTCTCTTTGAAGTCCGTCGCCAGTGTGCTGCTGATCCACTGGGATTCGGACTTGTTGGGCGCATGCCCGGTTCCGAACGAATAGACGCGATTGACGATGCAGGCGCTGGTCGACGCGTTGTCGTGCACTGCCTTGCCCATGCCGGGGACATCGGTGAATTTCACCGCATCCAGCTCGCCGCTTGCGTCGATCGGCGCACCGTTCTCCGTCGTGCGGAAGCCGCCGATCGTGTCGAAATTCTCCATCGCCAGGCCGACCGGATCCATGATCTTGTGGCAGCCGGCGCAGGTGGCGGCGGTGCGATGCGCCTCAAGACGTTGACGCGCGGTCTTGAAATTCGGGTTGTTGGTGTCCTGAACCAGGTTGAAATTCACATTGCCCGGCGGATCGGGCACCTTCTGGCAGAGCACGATGTTGCGCAGCGCCTTGCCGCGGATCGTGGCCGAGCTGCGGCCCGGATGGGAATGCAGACCGACGAAACTCGCCTGGGTCAGGATGCCCGCTACCTGCGCGCCTTCCGGATACTCGTAGGGCACCCAAGGGTTCAGGACGCCGTCCGGGAACTGGACCTGGACCTTGTAGATCGAGGCCAAAAGCGGCGTCATATAGGTCTTGCGCGTCGTGAAGAGGTCGCGATAGTCCGCGTTCTCGACCATCACATGGTCGACGATGGTGCGCATCGTCTGCTCCTGCGCGTCGCGCAGCACTTGCGAGGTGAATTTCGGATACAGCGTCGTATCCTTCGCCAGCGTGCTGAACCCGTCGAAGGCCAGCATGTCGGCAAAGAACGCGCGCACGCCATTTTCCAGCCTGGGCGACGCCATCAGGCGGTCGACCTGCTTCTTGAGACCGCTCGCGGTGTTGATCTCGCCGCTTTCGGCGGAAGCCAGCAACTCCGGATCGGGCGCGGCGTTCCACAGCAGGAAGCTGAGACGAGTCGCCTTGGAATAGGCGTCGAGGCGGTACTGGCCGGCATGATCGGGATCGGGCTCCACCCGCTCCTGGCGGAACAGGAATTCCGGCGCCTCCATCAGACCGGCCAGCGCGAGGCCGATGCCGTTGTAGAAATCGCTGGTCTTGACTGTCGCCGCGTTGGCCGCCGCGACCTGCGCATCCAGTTCATGCTGCGTCAGCGGGCGGCGGAACAGCAGCCGGCCGACCTTGCCCAGGAACGCCTTGGCGCAGGCATCGTCCGGCGCCTTGTCGGAGGCCGGCTTGCACGGGATCAGAAGCGAACGGTGTTCGGGATCGACAACCTGCGACGCGATCGAGCGCGCCATCAGATCATACTGCTCGAAGCCCGAGGCGGTGACGCTGACCTGCGCCGCGCCGACGGCCAAGAGCCCGGCGTCGCGCATGTCCGGCTCGAAACGGCCGCCCAGCGTAACCGTCGGACCGAACACATCCATGACGATCTGCTTGTACTGGTCCTGCGTCAGGCGGCGCATCGCCACCTGGCCGGCGGCATCGCCGTCCGCCAGCGCCGGCGCAGCGGCGCCCGCGAACCCCAGCGCCGCGATGGCGCCGCACAGCGCCAGCCGGCGCAGATATTTGCCCTTACCAGAAGGCTTGCTCGTATTCGTCATTCCCCTGCCCTTAACTAATAACTGTCTTGTTCTGCAATGCGTTCAATGCGTCGCCGCCAGCTTTACCGGCCCGCTCACCATCGATGTCTTGTCGGCGTTCGGATGACTGATGAAACCGGGCACCGCCTCGATGATGTAGGACGAGGAGATGTACTGGTTCTGGCCGCTGGCGTCCGGGCCGAAATCGGCCAGCTTCTTCAACGCGTAATAGATGCCCGGCGCGTCGATCGACAGGTTCAGCTCATTGACCGAACCGCCGAGCGCGAAGCCCTCATAGATCGGCAGCCACGGCTGGTAACCGCCCAGAACGCCCTTGGCGGTGCCGTCGTCGTTCAGCGCCAGCCGGATCTGGGTCTTCTTGAAGTGGTATTCCGTGACCGCGAACGGGTCCTGGATCATGTGGAACTCGAACGGGTCGGTGGTCAGCGTGCCGTTCTTCATCACCGCGTGCACGACGTTCTGTGTGCGCGGGTTGCTGTCGACGGTGAAGCTCATGTCCGCCTGCGGGTCGCCCGCCGCGTTACGGGTCACCGGGCCGGTGGCGCGATAGATGCCGAGCTTGACGTCGCCGTCCTTGATCTTGCCCGCGGCATCGCGCTCGATGCCCGAAACCTCGATGATCCAGGCCGGCATCTGGTCGCGCGTCATGTCCCACTGGATGGCAGGATAGGTCGGGCGCTGGCCGCCGCTGGCGCGTTGCGTGATGAAGCAGCCCACCGCGCGGTACAGCATGTCGTCGACGCCCTTGGCGCCGGTCTGCGGATCGACGAAATCGTTCGGCCCGTCCTTGCCGTCCAGGTCGAAGCCATAGGCCACGTGGCCCTGCGCCGTTTTGATATTGGGGTCGGGCTGGGAGGTCGGGTCTGCATAGACGTTGACAGGTTTGCCGTCACGCCGACCGCGCATATACATCGGCCCATACATATTGGCCGGATAATCTTTTTTCAGCGCTTCGATCTCGGCGTCGCTTTTGCCCATCGCCTTCATGTATTTGGTCGCCATCTCCTCGGATAGCGGATTCGTACCCTGCGGGCAGTCGTCGTTCTGCGATTCGGCCGCCATATAGAACCAGCTCACGGCATAGCCGCGGGTCTCCGCCTGCGCGCCATGCGCGGCAAAGCCGGCGGCAAGAAAGCCCACCGCCCCCAAAGCCAATCCACGGGAGACCGCACCGCTGCGCCGCGTCGCGCCCGGTAGTTTCGCATGACCCATAATACGCTGCCTCCCCAAGGCCGATTTCCCTGCGTTCGCAATGCTTGAACGCAACTCAACACGCACGACCGGCATCACGCCGATCTTCTATAGGATAAGTATGACACAACACACTGTCGCGTCAAAGCCTATCGTGCATGTTTGAGTGTGGCCCAGGCCCCTCTTGCGCCCCCTCAGTGGGTCGCCGCCAGCTTCACCGGCCCGCTCACCATCGACGTCTTGTCGGCGTTCGGATGGCTGATGAAGGCCGGAACCGCCTCGATGATATAGGACGAGGAGATGAACTGGTTCTGGCCACCGGCGTCCGGATAGGCATCCGCCAGCTTCTTCAGCGCGTAATAGATGCCCGGCGTATTGACCGAGAGGTTGAGTTCGTTGGTCGAGCCGCCCAGCGCGAAGCTCTCATAGATCGGCAGCCAGGGCTGATAGCCGCCCAGAACGCCCTTGGCTGTGCCGTCGTCGTTCAGCGTCAGCCGGATCTGCGTCTTCTTGAAGTGATACTCGCTGACCGCGAACGGATCCTGGATCATGTGGAATTCGAACGGATCGCTATAGAGGGTGCCGTTCTTCATCACCGCGTGCACGACGTTCTGTGTGCGCGGGTTGCTGTCGACGGTGAAGCTCATGTCCGCCTGCGGGTCGCCCGCCGCGTTGCGCGTGATCGGGCCGGTCGCGCGGTAGAAGCCCAGCTTCACGTCGCCGTCCTTGATCTTGCCGTTGGCGTCGCGTTCGATGCCGGAAACCTCGATGGTCCAGGCCGGCATCTGGTCGCGCGTCATGTCCCACTCGATATCGGGCCAGGTCGCCCGCTTGCCGCCGCTGGCGCGCTGGGTGATGAAGCAGCCCAGCACCCGGTACAGCATGTTGTCGACACCCTTGGCGCCGGTCTGCGGATCGACGAAATCGTTCGGCCCGTCCTTGCCGTCCAGGTCGAAGCCGTAGGCCACGTGGCCCTTCGCCGTCTTGATATGCGGGTCGGGAACCGAGGTCGGGTTGTTGTAGACGTTGACCCACTGCCCGTTGATCTTCCCGCGCATATAGAGCGGCACGTAGAGATTGTTCGGATAGTCCTTGAACAGATCGTCGATCTCCGCCGGGGTCTTGCCCATGTCGACCAGGAACTGGCGGACCATCTTGTCGGACAGCGGATTGGTGCCCTCAGGGCAATCGTCGTTTTGCGATTCGGCGGCCATGTAGAACCAGCTGACGGCATAGCCGCGCGTTTCCGCCTGCGCCGTGTGCGCGGCAAGCATCCCGGTAACGCCCAAGGCTAAACCGGATGCCAGGGCGCCGAGACGCCAGTTCCTGGAACGACCCATCTTGTACCTCCCCGTGAGCCGGCGGCGACCGCGCTCGATTGTGAGCGCAACAAGGGCGCGCACGGACCGGCTTATTGCCGAACTTTGATGGGTGAGTATGACACAACGGGTTATCGCGGCAAAAACTATTATGCGCGAACGGCATGTCCGTGGCTCAGCTGCTTTTCGCACCCCTGAGCGCCGCCGTGACCGCGGTGTCCAGCGCCACCAGATAGCGCGAACGGTCGCCTTTCGAAAACGTGGCGCCGCCGCCGGTCATCACGCCCATCTCCCGCAAATGCCGGCCGATTTCGCGCCCCGCGAGCGCGCTGCCGATATTGTCGCTGGTCCAATGCTTGCCGTTCGGCGCGACCGCGCGCGCGCCCTTGGCGAGGCAGCGCGAGGCCAGCGGGATGTCGGCGGTGACGCAGACATCGGCCGGGCCGATACGCTCGGCGATCCAGTCGTCCGCCGCGTCCGCGCCCTCCGGCACGATGATCATCCGGATGCTGGGGTTCGCCACCGGCCGAATCGGGCGCGACCCGTTGGAGACGACGTAGACGCCGATCTTGAAACGGTCGGCGACGCGATAGGTCTCTTCCCTGACCGGGCAGGCGTCGGCGTCGATATAGATTTCGGTCATTGCCGGGTGTCGGGCCGGATGGCGGCCGGCGTCACCGCACCGGCGAGCGTTTCACCGATTTGATCGGGCCGCGCGGCTTGCCGGACATTTCGGCGATCTTGCGATCCTGCTCTTCGATCAGCGCCTGGACCGACTTGTCGCCGTCGATCGGGTCGATGTCGGCGCTGGCGACACGCCGGTTGGAGGTCTGGTTGCCGTCTTCGTAGATGACATCGAAGGCGATGAACTCGCTGTCTGCCGATTTTTTCTTGGCCACGTTCCGTCTCCGATCCAGGTGAAGGCGCGGTTTCTATAGCGATGCGGCGCTGTTGTCACCTGCCCCGCACCTCCTGCGCGTTTCGCGCATGCGAAAGCTGCATGGCCCTATTCCATAGAAATTAGCGGCTCGAGGCCTTGCCATGTTGCGATGCGGCATATCGAACTTTATTTAGAAACGAGACGTCTCGTTTTGTCTGATATCGGTTGCGAACGTGAACCCAGAACCCGTCTCACAGGCGCGCGCGGGCCGGCCGCGCAGCGAGGATTGCCGCAACAAGGTGCTTGCGGCCGCCGACGCGCTGTTCGCACGCGACGGGCTGGCCAAGATGTCCGTCGACGCGGTCGCGCAGGTCGCCGGCGTCAGCAAGGCCACGATCTATCGCTGGTGGCCGAACAAGGCGGCCATCGTCATGGAGGCCCTGCTCGCCTCGACCGAGGCTGAGGTCTATGTGCCGGTCAGCCCCTTCCCCGAGGAAGACCTGATCGCACGCGTCCGGCGCACCGTCGCCCTGTTTCGCGGCCCGCGCGGCAAGGTCATCAAATCGCTGATCGGGCAGGCCCAGTCCGACCCGGAAATCGCCGAAGCCTATCGCCAGAACCTGCTGGGCCCGCGTCGCGTCGCCATGCGGGCGGCGCTGCAGCGGACGATCGACGCCGGGCTCTATCGCGAGGATCTGGACCTCGATCTGGCGACCGACCTGCTCTACGGCCCGCTTTATCAGCGCCTGCTGCTCGGCCATGCGCCGATGGACGAAGCGTTCGAGCGCGATTACCCGCCGGCGGCCGTTGCCGCGCTGCGCGGCTATGCCGGGAGGCGCTGAGGTGGGGCTGACAAAGTTCGCGCTGCGTTTCCCGCACACATTCTATGTCGTCGCGATCCTGATCCTGTTCCTGGGCGTCAGCGCCATCAAGACCAGCCCGACCGATATCTTCCCGCAGATCCGCATCCCGGTCGTCAGCGTCATCTGGCAGTACACGGGCCTATCGCCGGACGAGATGGAGACGCGGGTCGCGACCTATAGCGAATATTCGATCAGCTCGACGGTCAGCGGCATCAAGAACATGGAATCCCAGACCCTGTCCGGGATCGTGGTCCAGAAGATCTTCTTCCAGCCGAACGCCAATATCGAGCTGGCGATCCCGCAGATCGTGGCGGCGACCAACTCGATCCGCGCCCTTATGCCGCCCGGCATCCAGCCGCCGGTCATCATCCAGTATAATGCGTCGAGCGTGCCGATCCTGCAGCTCTCTTTGACCTCGAACGAGCTCAACGAGCAGCAACTTTACGATTACGGCATCTATCAGGTGCGCCAGCAGCTGGCGCCGATCCCGGGCATCACCCTGCCCACGCCCTATGGCGGCAAGTACCGCCAGATCATGGTCGATCTGAACCCCGAGGCGCTGCTGGCCCAGGGCCTGACCCCGACCGATGTCGCCAACGCCGTCAATGCGCAGAACCTGACCGTGCCGTCTGGCGACGCCAAGATCGGCTCCAAGCAATATATCGTGCGGCTGAACGCCCAGCCGCCGAGCGTGGCCGCGCTCAACGACATCCCGATCCGCCAGGTCGGCGGCACCACCGTCTATCTGCGCGACGTCGCCCATGTGCGCGATGCCTGGGCGGTTCAGCAGAACGTCGTGCGCACCGCCGGCAAGCGTTCGGTGCTGCTCACGATCATCAAGAACGGGGAGGCTTCGACCCTGGACGTCGTGAACCGGGTCAAGGAAGCGCTGCCCAACGTGCGCGCCGCCGCCCCGCCGGGCATGCATATACAGGAGCTGTTCGACCAGTCGGTGTTCGTCTCGGACTCGATCAACGCGGTTTTGCGCGAGGGCGCCATCGCCGCCGGCCTGACCGCGCTGATGATCCTGCTGTTCCTCGGATCCTGGCGATCGACGGTGATCGTCATGGTCTCGATCCCGCTGTCGATCCTGACCTCCATCGCCGTGCTGTCGGCCTTGGGCGAGACGATCAACACGATGACGCTGGGCGGCCTAGCGCTGGCGGTCGGCATCCTGGTCGACGATTCCACCGTCACCATCGAGAACACCCACCGGCTGCTGGACGAGGGGCATCCTTTCGACCGCGGGGTCCTGGAAGGCGCCGCCGGCATCGCCGTGCCGACCCTGGTGTCGACGCTGGCGATCTCCTGCGTGTTCATCTCGGTCGTCTTCCTGGAAGGCGCGCCGCGCTATCTCTTCACGCCGCAGGGCATGGCCGTCGTCTTCGCGATGCTGGCCTCATACGGGCTGTCGCGGACGCTGACGCCGATTATCATCCGCACGCTGCTGCGCAAGGAGCATGAGCAGAAGCATGACCCGGCCGCCGGAAAGACGGGACCGTTCGCGCGCATTCATGACGGCTTCAACCGTTATTTCGAGCATTTCCGCAGCTTCTATCTCTGGCTGCTTGAGCGCCTGCTGACGCATCGGGTCATCGTGCCGGTCGCTGCCGGGGTGGTACTGCTTTCGGCCGCCGCGGTAGCGCCCTTCGTCGGCCGCGATTTCTTCCCGCAGGTCGACGCCGGCATCATCCAGCTTCACGTCCGGGCCCCTGCCCGCACCCGCATCGAGGAGACCGAGAAGGTCTTCCAGGCGGTCGAGAACGAAATCCGCGAGACCATCCCTGCGAAGGACCGCGATCTGATCATCGACAATATCGGCCTGCCGCAGCGCCCGATCAATCTGGCCTTCACCGACGGTTCCACAATCGGCGTGAATGACGGGATCATCCAGGTGGCGCTGAAGCCCGGCCATGCGCCGACCGTCGGCTACATCAAGAAACTGCGGGAAGAGCTGCCGGTCGATTTCCCGGATGTCCGCTTCTATTTCCAGCCGGCGGACATGGTCACACAGATCCTGAATTTCGGTATCCCGACCCAGGTCGACGTGCAGGTCGTCGGCAAGAACCGCGCCAAGAACCTGGAGATCGCCCAGGACATGGAACGCCGGATGCGCAACGTGCCCGGCGCGGTGGACGTGCATCTGCAGCAGGAGATCGACGCGCCGGAGCTCTATTACACGATCGACCGCAGCCGCGCGCAGGCGCTGGGCCAGACGGTCAGCGCGATCTCGAACAACCTGATGATCACGCTGTCGTCGTCCGAGCAGGTCTTTCCCAATTTCTGGACCGACACCAAGCTGGGCATCCCCTATTACCTGGCCGTCCAGACGCCGGAATATCGCGTCTCGTCCCTCAACGACCTCAACAACATCGCGCTGACCTCGACCGCCGGAACCAACGCGCCGATCCCCAACACGCTGGGCAACGTCGCGGCGTTCGAGCGCAAGGACATCCAGTCGGTGATCAACCACGAGAACGTGCAGCCGACCTACGACATCTATGGCAGCGTCCAGGACCGCGACCTGGGCGGCGTGGCCTCCGACATCCGCAAGATCGTCGCGGCGGAGACGCCGAAACTTGCTCCCGGCAACCGCATTGTCGTGCGCGGCCAGATCGAGAGCATGGATTCGGCTTTCGCGCGCCTGACGCTGGGCCTGCTGTTCGCCGCTGTCTTCGTCTATCTGCTGATGGTCGTGAACTTCCAGGATTTCCTGGACCCGTTCGTCGTCATCCTGGCCCTGCCTGGCGCCGCCGCCGGCATCATCTTCTCGCTGTTCGTCACCGGCACCACGCTGTCGGTGCCGTCGCTGATGGGCGCGATCATGTCGATCGGCGTCGCCTCGGCGAACTCGATCCTGCTGGTCACCTTCGCCCGCGAACAGAGCCTGGAGGGTAAAGGCCCGATCGAGGCGGCCATCGCCGCCGGCGCGACCCGCCTGCGCCCGGTGCTGATGACGGCGGCGGCGATGATCGTCGGCATGCTGCCGATGGCGATCGGCGGCCCCGGCGAGGAACAGAACGCCGTGCTGGCGCGCGCCGTCATCGGCGGCCTGCTGTTCGGCACCGTCACGACCCTGCTGGTCGTTCCCTACCTCTACGCCCAACTCCGCCGCTTTGTCGGCGAGCATAAACGCAACGAAATCGATTTCGGGGAAGACCTTCACACCCAAGGCAAACCGGCATGACACCTTACGATTCCCACGCGGCTTTCGAAGCCTACGACATCGTTCCCGTCGCCGAGCTCCTGCCCCCCGGCGACAGGGCGACGGAGCGTGACCGCGCGCGGCTGGCCCGCAAGATCGGCATCGGCGCCGGCGCGGCTCTGCTGGTTCTGATCGGCATCGGCGTCGGCCGGCATTATGCGCAGCATCGCGAAGCGGTCGCGGTCATGGAGACCCGCCAGCAGGCGGTGCCCAAGGTGCGGGTCGAGCCGGTGAAGCTGACGACCGCGCCACGCGACCTGTCCCTGCCCGGCACCACCAGCGCCTTCGAGGCCGCCACGATCTATGCCCGCCAGAGCGGCTATATCGCCGAGCGCCGGGTCGATATCGGCAGCAAGGTGAAGGCCGGCGACGTGCTGGCGGTCATCGCCGCGCCCGAGGTCAAGGACCAGCTGGCGCAGGCCAAGGCGCAGCTTGTCCAGATGCAGGCCGCGCTGAAGCAGGCCCAGGCCTCGCGCACGCTGGCCAATGCAACCTACAAGCGGACCAGCGAGCTGGTGACCCAGGGTTGGGCCTCCAAGCAGCAGGGCGACCAGGACCGCGCAGGCATGGACACGCAGAGCGCGGCGGTGACCGTCGCCGAGGCCAACATCGCCGCCCAGCAGGCGCAGGTCGCCCGGCTGGAGGAGGAGAACGGCTATACCCAGGTCGTGGCGCCGTTCGACGGCGTCATCACCCAGCGCTCGATCGACACCGGCAACCTGGTGACCGCAGACAGCACCAGCGGCACGGCCATGTTCTCCATCGCCCACACCAACGTGCTGCGCATCCAGGTCTTCGTGCCGCAGGACGCGGCGCTGGGCCTGAACGAAGGCGTGGTCGCCGACATCACCGTGCCGGAAATCCCGGGCCGCGTGTTCCACGGCACGGTCGCCCGCATGGCCGACACGCTGCAGGCCGGCACGCGCACGATGCTGGTCGAGGTCGATATCGACAATGCCGACGGCGCACTGACCGCCGGCCTCTATTGCACGGTGAAGTTCGAGGTGCCGCGCGCCAACCCCGTCATCCAGATCCCGGCCGAGGCGCTGATCTTCAACAAGGACGGCACCCAGGTCGCGGTCTTCGACAACGGCCATGCGTCTATCCGCAAGGTCTCGCTGGCCGAAGACGACGGCGACCACGTGGAAATCGCGACGGGCCTCAAGCCCGACGACCGGGTGATCGTCAGCCTGCCGGTCGATCTGGTGGACGGTGCGGCGGTGGCGGTGCGGGAGATGAAGGTGGAGGGGAAGAAGTCGTAGGGGGGGTGGCGCCAGAGGCGATGCGCAATTACTCGCTAGAAGGCGTCACTAAAGGCATAGCTCGTGCTCCGGCCGCCGCCAGCCTCTTTGATAAGTATGCCGCGACGGACGAGATCGTCGATATCGCGGAGCGCTGTGTCCTGCGAGCACTTCGCGAGCTTCGCCCACTTCGATGACGTGAGCTTTCCCTCAAACCCGTCAAGCAGTCGATTGACGACAAGTCTCTGTCGATCGTTTAACGAAGATCGGCCGTGCCGTTCCCAGAAGTGCGCCTTCTTCATGACGGAGCCCAGGATCGCCTCGGATCCGTCGAAGGCGCGGTCGAGGCACCCGACGAACCATTGGAGCCACGGGGTGATATCGAGTTCACCCTTTTGGGTCATCTCAAGGACCGCGTAGTAGCGGTTTCGCTCACGCCGTATCTGCGCCGACATGCTGTAGAAACGCTGAGGGCTTTGCTCGGAACGGGCGAGCATCCGATCCGCGATGGCGCGGGCGATACGCCCATTGCCATCGTCGAAAGGATGGATGGTGACGAACCACAGATGAGCGATGCCGGCCTTGAGCACCGGATCAAGTCCGGCATCGCGATCGAGCCAATCCAGAAAGGCGCGCATCTCGCGATCGAGCCGGTCGGCTTTAGGTGCCTCGAAATGCACCTTCTCCTTGCCCATGGGACCGGAAACGACCTGCATCGGCCCTGAACTGTCGGTGCGCCAGGCGCCGACGGTGATCTTCGACATGCCGCTGCGGCCGGTCGGAAACAGGGCGGCATGCCATGCGAACAGCCGCTCCTTGGTCAAGGGCTCCGCATAATTTTGCGTGGCGTCGAGCATAAGTTCAACGACGCCTTCGACATTCCGATCGGCGAGGATGAGGCCACCGATATCCATACCGAGGCGCCGCGCGAGCGAAGATCGGACCTGCTCTTTATCGAGAACTTCGCCCTCGATGGCGCTTGACGTCAGGACATCCTCCGTAAGCGTCTGAAGAACGGCTTCGGCACGGAACTGAAATCCGAGCGCTTCCATACGGCCGATCAGCCGCCCCTGACGATGACGCACCGCCGCCAAGGGTTCCGCCAGTATGTCCCGGCTCCATTGGAAATGCGGCCAGTCGCTCAACTCGTGAATATATTCCGGCATTCTCCGCACCTCTTGCGGTGATTATGCCCGATATTCACCGCAAAGGCGATAGCAATCACCGCATTCTATGCGGCGAATATGACCTATAATCTCCGCGCCAGTTCGGTTTCGGGGACATGCGGTTCCGGGGACATCGCCGGAACTCGTACCCCCACTGCCGCATTGGACGTGGATATACGAACCATATATGCTTCGTATCTTCCAATTTCTCCCGAGGATTCGATGGGCATTGTGAAAATTGACGGCGAGCTTCACGAGGAGGCCCGTCGGGCCAGCGCGGTTATGTGCCGGTCGATCAATGCCCAGGCCGAGTTCTGGATGAAGATCGGGATGCTTGCCGAAGCGAACCCCACCCTGTCCTTCAACGACATCGTGAAGATGCAGCTCGCGGTCGCGCAGGTCTGCTCGGACAGCGCGGCGGCCGCCTGAAATGGTCAAGACCCCCGACGAGCTGGCGCTCGCGCGAGCATCCGGCAAGTTGCTGGCCTCTGTCTTCGAGATGCTGGACGGGCAAAATCTTGCCGGTATGTCGACGATGCAGGTCAACGACCTGGTCGAGCGCTTCATCACGGTCGATCTTGCCGCGCGGCCGGCGAGCAAAGGGCAGTACGGCTTCAAATATGTCCTGAACTGCTCGATCAACCATGTCGTGTGCCACGGCGCGCCCAACCGGCATGAGATCATCCGGGACGGCGACATCATCAATCTCGACATCACGCTGGAAAAGAACGGCTTCATCGCGGACTCGAGCAAGACCTATGTCGTGGGCAATGCTCCGCCGGCGGCGCGCAGGTTGGTGCGGGTGGCGCAAGAGGCGATGTGGAAAGGGATAAGCCAGGTGCGCCCGGGGGCGCATCTGGGGGATATCGGTTTCGCGATCGAGCGGCATGCCAAGAAGAACGGCTATTCGGTCGTACGGGAATATTGTGGGCACGGCATCGGCCGGGAGATGCACGAGGAACCCCAGGTGCTCAATTTTGGCCGGCCGCGAACCGGCCTGAAGCTGAGGGAGGGCATGGTATTCACCATCGAGCCGATGCTGAACCAAGGCACCCGCATGGTTTCCACCGAACAGGACGGATGGACGGTCGTCACAAATGACCGGAAGCTTTCGGCCCAATTCGAGCACACGGTCGCGGTCACCGGCGACGGGGTCGAGGTGCTGACCTTGCGCGGCGACGGGACCTGATAGCGGCATCGCCTTGAGCCACGTCAATTCCCCTGCCCGGCAAAACCGGTCAAGCCGAAGAGCAGGCCTGACAATGCGGTGTCTTCGAGGGTAACGTTGACCGGCGCCTCTCCCCGATAACAAGGCGCTGTCCCCGAGGGGGGTCAAAAGAATGAAATTCGGCCTCCTCTCCCGCGAGGTATTGCCCTTCTTTCTGGCGCTGGCCGTCCTTGCGGCCGCGGCGCTGCTGGTCGACGCGCTGCTGCATTTCGCCGACGCCGTGTGGGTCGGCCGTTATCTCGGTATTCCAGGCGTTCTGCTGATCGGCGGCTCTTTCGGATATTCGCTGCGCAAGCACAAGCTGATCGCCGGCGGCAATCCCGCCGGCCTTCTGCGGCTGCATGAACGGATGGCTTGGGCGGGCAGCCTGCTGGTGCTGGTGCATGCGGGGATTCACTTCAACGCGATCCTTGCCTGGCTGGCGGTGGCGGCAATGCTGGTCAATGTCGGCAGCGGGCTGACCGGCAAATTCCTGCTGAAGCGCGCCTGGCGAAGGCTGGGGGAAACCGGCGCGGAACTGAAGCGCCAAGGCCTCTCCGGCCCGGCGCTCGAAGAGCGCATGCATTGGGACACGCTGACCTTCAATGCGGTCAAGCAGTGGCGCGTCATCCACTTTCCCATCGCGCTGGCGTTCGCCGTTCTCGCCGCCATGCACATCGTCGCCGTATTCCTGTTCTGGGGTTGGAAATGACGCGCCGCTGGATCTTGGCGGCAATCTCCGCCGCCCTGCTCGGCCTCGGCGTGCTCGTCTTTCTCCACCCGGACCGCATGATCAGCCCCGGGGCGCTCTCCCAATCCCATTCCGAGCTCGCGACCGACTGTTTCGCCTGTCACCTGCCGCTGCACGGCGCCTCGCAGGACAAATGCATTGCCTGCCACGCCCTGGCCGATATCGGATTGCGCACGACGAAAGGCCTGCCGCTGACGTCGCCGAAGGTCGCGTTCCACCAGCAACTTGCGTCGCACGACTGCATGGCCTGCCACACCGGCCATCAGGGCGTTGCGCGCATCCTGGGGAAGCGCCGGTCATTCTCCCATGAATTGCTGGATCCGGCGGTGCGCGGGCAATGCCAGGAATGCCACGCGCCGCCCGCGACCGCCCCCCACCGGGGCGTCACCGCCAATTGCGCCCAGTGCCACGGCCTGACCGGTTGGAAAGGGGCCAGTTTCGACCATGGAAAGTTCTTCCAGCTGGAAGGGCCCCATGAGGCGCCCTGCGCAACCTGCCATGTCGGCGACGATACCAGCCGCTACACCTGCTATGAATGTCACGCGCACCAGCCCGACAGAATTCGGGCGAAGCATCTGCGGGAAGGCATTCGCGATTTCGAGAACTGCGCCCGATGCCATCGCAACGCCCATGCCGAGGACGACGATTAGCCGGAGCAAGCCTTACACTGCGAACGAAGGTCCGGCCCGGGATCCGGAATGCGCCAAATCGCCGTGAGGCCTCGAGTTGCGACGATCAGATAATCTCGATCACGGCTGTGGCCGGGGCGTGGTCGCGACGCTCGGCGGAAGAATGGGAAACGTCACCTTCGGCTGTTCGCCGGTCAAGCTGTCGAGGAAGGCGGTTATCTTGTTGATTTCGTCGTCGGTCAGCTGAGCGCCCAACTGACTGCTTCCCATCACGGCCACCGTCTGGCGTAGATCCCAGGCTTTCCCGGTGTGGAAATAAGGCGCCGTCAGGGCGATGTTCCGAAGCGTCGGGACCTTGAAGACGTATTCGTCGCTCGGCGTTTTGGTAACCATGAAACGGCCCTTGTCGGCGGGCGGAAGGAACTCGGCGCCGGGCTTCTCGAGCACGCCGAACGGGGCGTACATGCCGCCGCCGACATTGATGCCGTTGTGGCATCCCGAGCATCCCTTATCCATGAAGACTGCCAGACCCGCTTTCTGCGTCGGCGAGAGCGCGTTCGGCTCGCCTCTCAGGAACCGGTCGAACGGCGCGTTTGGCGTGATCAGCGTCGCCTCGAATACGGCGATGGCTTTTTGCGCATTGGCAAGCGTGATGGGGTCCGGCTCGCCCGGGAAAGCCTTGGCGAACAGGTCGCCATAGCCCGGAATGCCTTTCAGCTGCTCGGCCACGTGCGTCTCGGGCGACGCCATCTCGACCGGGTTGGCCATCGGGCCGCCGGCTTGTTGTTCGAGGTCTTTGGCCCGGCCGTCCCAGAACTGAACTTTGTTGAAGACCGCATTCAAGACCGTGGGAGCGTTGCGCCCGCCATGCTGCCAGCGATGGCCGAGCGAGGTGGGTTCGGCGTCGGCGCCACCAAGCCCGATGCTATGGCACGAGCTGCAGCTGATGGCATGACTCGCTGAGAGGCGCGGATCGAAATATAGCGCCTTGCCGAGCTCGACCTTCGCGGGGGTCGCCGCGTTGCCGGGCAGCGCTGGCGGGGCTGTCGGGATCGGCTCGAACTGCTGTTTCGCCTTCGCCAGAAGATCGTCCTGTGCCAAAGCGGAGGGCGCAAGGAGGCAGGCGAACGATAGCAACGCAATGGCGTATCTGGTCATGGAGAAAGCTCCTCTTCGCGCCTATAGGTCTCGCGGCGGCCGGCTGAGAATCTTCCGGCCGGTGAACATCGCCGACGTAATGCTGCCGCCCTCGCGTATCTCGGTCACGATCACCGCGGCGAGATGGGTCAGGATGACGACCGCAAGG
>DATJHU010000136.1:0-12531 GCA_035493715.1 Alphaproteobacteria bacterium
CCTGCGCTGTGACGCCGTTCCTGATCCGGTATGGACCAGATGCCCAGATCACCGAACTGCTCCACCGAGCCACCTGTCAGCGCTGCGGATGGACCGGCGGCGATCTACAGTGGCCGAGCTGGAAGAATACGAATACAGGCAGGGCGAACTGGCCCACCTGGCCGACGCTGGTTCCTGTTGGAACGGGAAAGGCTCAGGGGAGCGTGGCGTGAGGTTCCGGCACCTTGGGGCAGTCTGCGCCAGATAGCAGTAAGACTAGCGTTCATTCCAAGCGCGCCAAAGGTGAGGCGCAATCACCGCAACCAATATCCCCACGACGAAGGACGGAAGTCCAAATATCAGCCACAGGTAGATAAGGAAGGTTAGCGGCATCCACCTGCGATAGCTCAATCCGAGAAAAACGCGAGTGCTACCGGCGTTCCCGCCGCTTGGGGCGGTTAGGGCGGGATTTACGGTGACGGTTTAATAATTCCTGAATATCACCAAGCGCGTCGTCCCGATTTTCGCGTGCGGACTATTTCGCAAACTGTGACCGTGATCCCCGCCTCATACCTGCGCTGAGCCGCCGTCGGCGAACAGCTCGATGCCCGTGACAAAACTGCTGTCATCCGAAGCCAGGAACAGTGCGACGGCGGCGATCTCCTCCGGCGTGCCGAGACGGCCGAGAGGCGTCGTCGCCCTCGTCATCGCCTGCATTTGCGCGTCTTGTTCCTCCGATGCCGCCAGCCCATGCCAGCCCGGCGTCGACGTGGAGCCTGGCGCCAGCACGTTCACCCGGATCCGGCGAGGCGCCAGTTCCAGTATCCAGCAGCGCGCGAAGCTGCGGATCGCGGCCTTGGTCGCGCTGTAGACGCTGAAAGCCGGCGTCCCCGTGGACCCGGCAGTGGATCCGGTAAGGATGACGGACGCCCCATCGCATAGCAGGGGAAGCGCCTTTTGAACGGTGAACAGCGTGCCTTTGACGTTGGTGCCGAAGGTGCGCTCGTAATGATCTTCGGTGATGTCGCCGAGGGGCAGGAACTCTCCGCCCCCGGCATTCGCGAACAGAACGTCGATGACCCCGGCTTCCCGCCGCACGACATCGTAGAGGCGATCGAGGTCCGCGAGATTTGAGACGTCACCGCGGATGCCCCGTGCCTTGAAGCCGATCTCTCTGACGGCATCGTCCAGCTCCGCCTGCCGCCTGGCTGTCATGAAGACCCGGGCGCCCTCTTGTGCGAATCTTTTTGCCGTGGCGAGCCCGATCCCGCTATTTGCGCCGGTCACCACGGCGATCTTGCCTTCAAGTCGGTTCATTTCGATCTCTCCATGTTACCGGGAGCATCGGCGGCGGCGCCGCTTGTAGCGGGCCCCGCCCCGGTGCAGCCCCGATCAGCCTCGCGGCGGGTTGCGGCTTCGAACGGCGCGTTCAGGCCTTGATGAAATTGAAAAGCTCTTCGTTCACCCGGTCCTTGAGTGTCGTGCACATGCCGTGCGGCGCGCCTGTGTAGATCTCGAGCCGGGACTCCCTGACGATCTTCGACGAAAGCAGCGCAGCCGACTGAATCGGGACGATCTGGTCGTCGTCCCCGTGGAGAATGAGGGTCGGGATATCGAACCTCTTCAGATCCTCGGTCGTGTCGGTTTCAGAGAAGGCCTTGATGCAGAAGTAGGAGGCCGGGAAGCCGGCCATCATGCCCTGCATCCAGAACGACTCTCTCACGCCCTCCGATATTTTCGCGCCCGGCCGATTGTATCCGTAAAACGGGAGGCTCAGGTCTTTCCAGAACTGGGACCTGTCGGCCTGCGCGGCCGCCCGCAGGCCGTCGAATACCGCAAGCGGCGTCCCGACGGGATTGGCCGGCGTCTTCAGCATCAATGGAGGGATCGCGCCGATCAGAACGGCTTTCGCAACCCGGCCTGTACCGTGCCGGCCGATGTAACGCGCGACTTCTCCGCCGCCGGTCGAATGACCGACATGGATAGCGTCCCGAAGATCGAGCGCTTCGGTCAGCGTCGCGAGATCATCGGCGTAGGTATCGAGGTCGTTGCCGGTCCAGGGCTGACCGGAACGCCCATGCCCGCGGCGATCGTGCGCAATGCAGCGGTAGCCGCGCGAGGCCAGGAAGAACATCTGGTCTTCGAATGCGTCGGCCGACAGCGGCCAACCGTGGCTGAAGACGATCGGTTGTCCGGCCCCCCAGTCATTATAATAAATCTGCGTGCCATCTTTTGTCGTGATCGTGCCCATTGATGTTTTCCTTTCGGTTGATGTGGGCGGTGCGCCGCTTCCGGTCTCGCTCCAGACCGCTGCACGGCCGGCGCCTAGACGCCGCGATAGACCAGCTCTGTGAAAAGGGCGGGATCGATCACAAAACCGCCCCACGCGGCGTCAAAGTCGGCGGTGGGTTTCGCGGCGATCGTTTCGGCTAGGTTTTTGCCCTGTTTCTTCAGTTTCGCGACGTTGGCGCGTATGGCCACCAGCATGTCGCGATAGGCGATCAGCTGGGCCCGATTGCCCACCGGGCCGTGGCCAGGAATGACGATCGTGTCGTCATGTGCCAGCGAGATGTTTTCGTTGGCCGCCCGGATCATGCCGTCGATGCTGCCGCCGGCGGCATAGTCGATCATCGGGTAATACCCGTTCCACCAGGTATCGCCCGTCTGGAGAATGTTCGGCTCCTTATAGAAGACCGAAATATCGCCGTTGGTGTGGGACAGGCCGTAATATTTTATCGAGATCGTCGTCGAATCGAATTTCAGGGTCTTCCGGTCTCTCACGAGGACCGTAGGAAGCGCGTCCCGTGTCACAGGCGTGAAGGTGTGCCGCCACTCGGCGACGCGGATCGTGCCGGAAAGGTCCTTCAACGTGTTTTCATGCGCGATGATCGTGGCGCCGGCCTGATGCAGCCAGGCATTCCCGTCCGTGTGATCCCAGTGCCAATGGGTATTGATCAGATATTTGACCGGGGCGTTGCTTATGGCCGCGAGCGCAGCCTCGATTTTCTTTCGCGAGACGGCGATCCCGCCATCGACCAGAAGCTTGCCGTCGGCGCCGGTGAGGACGCTGATGTTGCCGCCGGACCCCACGAGCATGGTGACATTGCCACGGAGCGGCTGGACCGAGATGTCGGCCTTGGCCGCCTCGGCATCGATCGATTCGACCTGATGCTGTGCGAACGCTGCGGGCGCTATGGACCACAGGCCTCCCGCTGCCAGGATGGAAGCCGCAAATAACCCTCGATACGAACGCGCAATCGGTGTGCCGAACAACATCGCCTGCCTCTCACGATGATCCCGTTAACCAACGACCGCTGCGGCCGTCGCTTGAGAAATCATGATGAATGGGCCGAGAGATTTGCGCGCGTTAAACGTTATAAAAAGATGTTGCGTCGAAGGGGCGCGTTTGGGAGAAGGCCGCCCGACGGCACGCAAGCTATGCTGTGCCGGCCTTAACCCAAGTCGTCCGGCGCCCTGCGGGCCCGCAGGGAATTCCGGCGACAGTGCATTCAATATGTCCGTGTAACTTCATCGTTCCACGGACCGTAATAGCGGCCGCTCTTTCCGGCGTCGGTCCATCCTATGTCAGTCAGCGACATCCGCCCTTCACACCACCCCGCTCGCCTCGACCCCGGCACGCGCGCGCCGCCTCCATAGCAGCATGGCCAATACAGCGCAGGCGGACAGGCTGATCAGCGCGTCGGCCAGATAGCTGGCGGTCAGGCCGCCATGGCCATAGGCCGCGCCGTCTATCGCCTGCATATACGCAAGCGGCAGTCCGCTTACCGCCATCAGCAGTGCGTATTGCGTCGCTGCCAGCGGGTGGTTGTGGGGGATCGAGCGCAGCGTCAGGACGTTGACGGCTGCAAAGGCGGCGGCCTGGATGCCGTTCTGGCCGATCATGCCCAAGGCGAAGGTCGCCGGAATGCGCGGCAGGGCGATCTGCAAAAGCGTGGACGCCGCGCCGACGGCGCCGATCAGCAAATAGGCGCGATCGACCGCAAATCCGCGAATAATCGGCGGAACCAGCAGAGCGCCGACAATCCCGGCGATCGCCACGCCGACGCCGGACACCGCGCCGACCATTTCCTCCGACGCGCCGAAATCGCCGCCCAGTCCCGACAGGGTGTTGCTCAGCGCAAAGCTGGCCGCCGGCATCACCAGGAAGAACAGCAGCCAACGGACGGTCGGCCGGCGCAGCACGGCGAACACATCGCGCAGGAACGCGCGGAAGCTTTCATGGCCGAGCTTGGCGTTCGCCGGCGGCGCGGGGATCGCGAGATAGATCGGTATCGGAACGAGGCTGAGCAAACCAACCGCCCCTGCCCCAAGCCCGGGCGGCAGATTGCGTATCAGCAGGATCGCAAGCCCTGCGCCCACGCCGAAGGCCGCGACATTCGCCGCCTGCAGCCAGGCGCCGAGCGCATTCTTCTGCTCGGGCGATGTCACGCTCGACAGCCAGCCGCCGACCGCGGCCTGGTTGAGATAGGCGGCCAACGACTGAAGCAGCACCAGAACGGCGAGCAATTCCAGGTCGCGGGTCTGGAGCAGCAGCACGAAACTGAGTATGCCGCCCAGCAGGGCCATGATGATGGCGTAGGTTCGCCGGCTGAGCCGCCAGTCGAGAACCGGCGCGAGCAGGAAATTCGTGAAGCCCGCGATCAGCGCGACGGTGGTGACCAATGCAATGGCCGATTCCGGCGTGCCCTGCGCGGCCAACAGCTGGGGCACGGTCACCAGGGTTACAGCCCCGGACAACCCGATCGGCAGGTTGCCGAACCCCATCAGCCAGACCGGCAGCGTGGCGCGTTTGATCGTAATGGGGCAACCCTCCTGAAAAGCCGGATGCTATCCGCCGGCCCTGACTGCCCGCGCCGGCTTTCGCCTGAACAGCTCGTCCCATTGCAGGATCAGGTCCGGTACGATCAACGCGCCGAACACCAGGAACCAGCGATAGGTGACGAAATCCCCTTCATCGGGAAAATGGAAGCCGACGAGATGGAGTCCGCGCGCCATGATGAAGACGAAGGTGAAGCCGTAGGATCGCGCCACCCACTGCTTATGCCTGGGAATGTTGCGCTTCACCGCGAACACATAAGCCAGCACCGCGCACAGGAGCCAGCCGCCGGCCTGCCCCCAGTTCTCGACGCTGGAGGCATGGCTGTCGCCGCTGAAATAGCCGATATAGATCGCGACAGGCGCGGCGATCAGGATGGCGCCGATATAGATTTTGCCCAGCAGGCGATGAAGCTTCACATTCTGCCGGCGCAGGCGCTCGGAAAACTGGAACGGTCCGATGAACAAGGCGGTCGCGCCGGCCACCCCATGGACCAGCAGCCACCATTTATATGTCTCGATATGCGCCCATTCCGAATCGGTGGAATCGACCAGGAACCGCTCGTCGGTCCACAACACGCCGAGCGTGAGCAGTCCCATAACCGCGAAAAGAGCCCATTTAGCATAGTTGCGCGGGATCTCGGGGTGACTGTGCGCGTGGGCGACGGACATGGCGCGGACTCCTACGTATTTAGGAATGGCTACTGTGCCTTAACACAGAGAACCAGTGCACATTTTTGATTGGGGGCGGTCCAAAAATATCGCCAGATATTCCAATCACTGCCGATGACCAAAATATATTTTGACACCCAAACCAGAGAAGGCCGAGGACGCCTAGCGGGAAGCTCGCTGCAGTGCGATATTGCCCGCATGACAAATGACCCGATTGAAGCATCCGAGATTCGCAACCTTTGGCTAAAACGCCTTGCCGAGCGGGGAGACTGGCCGCAGCGCTCATTCCTGAATTCCCCCGGGGGGCAGGAACTGGTCCAACTCGGGCTGGTCGAACTCGTCACGCCGAGGCCGCCTTTTCCAAGTTATGCGACGCTCACCGAAGCGGGACAGGACAAGTGGGATGACGGTGGTTTCAAGTGACCGCGAAACGCCGCCCCTCATAGCCCCGGCCGCGCACATTATTGATCGCTAGCGGTCCAAAAAGATCGCCAGATAGTCCAGTCGCTTTCCATCCTGGCCGGTCGTCCAGACGACCCGGATGCCGCCGCCGCCCCGCGCTGTGCGCGATATCGTTTTTTCCCAGGACTGGCCAGGCCCGTCCCTGACCGGGATCGCTTTGGACTTTCCCCCGACATCGGCGAGGCAGGCGTCGACCGTTTGCGGCGCGATGTCCGGCCACGACGCCGAAGGCCGGATCGCAAGCGTGACGACCCCGCGCTCGTTCGGCGGCGGATCGTCGTGGCGGCTGTAGACGATCTGAGCGGGCCGGCCGAAGAGCGAATAGCCGGTCAGCTCCTCGTACCCGGGTCGCGCGCGGGCGGCATCCGGCGTCAGCTTGCCCTCCAGCAGCGTGCCGATCGGCCTCGGATCGGTCAGGTCGTAGTCGAGCGCGATGGCGCGCACGACCTCCAGGAAATAGCCGGCAGTGGTTTTCGGATTACCGCATTGCGCGGCGAGGGCCGGCGGAGCGGCAAGCGCGCCCAGAATGCAAAGTACGGCAAGGCGTGTCTGTGTCGGCAAAGCGGCTCGCGGACAATGTCGGTCGTGCTCCGGTCTGGGATACCGCGCTTTGCGCGGTGGCGGAATACGCTGTGCTGCTCCGCCTACAGGTGCAGACGTAGGTCGGGTTAGCGAAGCGTAACCCGAAGGCCGGCCCATGGGAGCAAGCCCATAACGCGCGGGATGGCGTCTATCCGCATTTCCGCCTAAACCGGTCATCGTCCGTTCGCCCCCGAGAGTTTCACCATGAATCGTCTGGCATCCCTGCCCTTCGCCGCCTGTTTGCTGGCCGCCCTTCCCGCGCGCGCCGCCGTCCCCGACACCGCGTGGCCGGGATACAATAACGGGCTGAACAGCCAGCGTTATTCGCCGCTCGGCCAGATCGACACGGCGAATGTCGCCAAGCTGGCCAAGGTGTGCTCGCTGAAGCTCGGCGACGACGGGCCGTTCCAGTCCGGACCGCTGGCGATCGGCGACACGCTCTATGTGACGACCAGCCACACGACCGTGGCCCTCTCCGCCACCGACTGCACGGTGCGCTGGCGCAACGTCTATACGGCGGACGAGCTGGAATCCTGGCCGGTCAATCGCGGCGTCGCCTATCTGGACGGCAAGGTGTTCCGCGGCACGCCGGACGCACGGGTGATCGCGCTGGACGCCAAGACCGGCAAGGAGCTGTGGCGCACCAAGGTCGGCGAGCCGACCAAGGGCGAATCCGTGCCTTCCGCACCGGTGGCCTGGGACGGCAAGGTGTTCCTGGGCATGGCCAACGGCGATTTCGGCACGCGCGGCCGCATGCTGGCGCTCGACGCGAACAGCGGCAAGCAGCTCTGGAAGTTCGACACGGTGGCGGGCGGCAACGAGAAAAACGCCGAAAGCTGGAAGCGCGAGGCCTCGGTGGCGACCGGCGGCGGCGCGACCTGGTCGTCCTATACGATCGACACGGAGACCGGCGAGGTCTTCATCCCCGTCGGCAACCCCTCCCCGGCCCTCGCCCCCGGCTATCGGCCCGGCGCCAACCTCTACACGGACTCGCTGCTGGTGCTCGACGCTAAGACCGGCGCCCTAAAATGGTATTACCAGCTGATCCCCAACGACCGGCACGACTGGGACCTGGGCGCGGCCGCCGCGCTCTATACCGACGCCACCGGCCGCAAAATCGCGCTGGCCGGCAACAAGGACGGCTTCGTCTACGGCATCGACCGCGCGACGCACAAGCTGGTGTTCAAACAGCCGATCACCACGATCAAGAACACCGACGCGCCGATCACGCCGCAAGGCACGCTGGTCTGCCCCGGCTATGTCGGCGGCGTGGAGTGGAACGGCCCGGCCTACGACGCCAGCCGCAAGACCGCCTATGTCGGTTCGGTCGACTGGTGCGCGACCTATCATTCGGGCGAGGTCACGCTGGCCGACGGCCGGCCGGACCTGGGCGGCGTGTTCGAGCCGGTGGGCAAGGCATCAGGCTGGGTGACCGCGCTGGACGGCGCGACCGGCAAGCAGATTTGGCAGTATCATGCCGATGCCCCGGTGGTCGCGGGCGTGACGCCCACGGCCGGCGGCATCGTGCTGACGGGCGACATCAACGGCAACCTGCTGGCGCTCGACAGCGGCAGCGGCAAGCTGTTGCTCAAGACCCCGGTCGGCGGCTCGATGGCGGGCGGCGTCATCACCTATGCGGTCGGCGGCACGCAATATGTCGCCTTCACCTCGGGCAACCTGTCGAAATTCACCTTCGCCGGCTCGACCGGCACGCCGACTCTCGTGGTCTACGGCGTCGACCAGCCCGCGCGCGGCGATCATGAGGTCGAGGGCCTGGCCGCGGCGGCCAAGGTGCCGGTCGGCCAGCAGGTCTATGCACGCGCCTGCGTCACCTGCCACGGCGCCAGGGGCGAAGGCTCCGTCGGCCCGAAGCTGGCCGGCATTGCCGAGCGCATGTCGGCAGACCAGATCATCGCGCAGATCAAGAAGCCGAAGGGCAGCATGCCCACCCTCTATCCGGCGATGATCACGACGGACGAGATGGCGGCGGTGGCGAAATATGTGCTGGAGATGAAGTAGGCCGCCGGGCGCGGAGCGTTGGCGTCCCTATACGAGGTGAGATCAGATGCCTTGGCTTTCGGCCGTCATGAAACTCGCGCCTTACGCGATCGATTTGGGCAAGGTCGCCGTATCGGCGCTTCCGCACCTCACGCAGCGCAAGCCTGAAGCGGCGGAATCGGTCGAGCCCCCGCTTCGGCCCGAAATCGTGGAACTGCAGACAGCGGCCACCGCCAACGCAGAGAATATTCGCAAGATGGCGAGCGACCTGAGCAGCGCTCTGTCCGCGATCGACAGCGGAACGAAGACGATCGAGGCGCGCTTCCGCCGTCTTGAGATTCTGGCTTATGCCGCAATCGCCGTCTCAGGGGTGGCGATCGCGTCGGCCGTCGCCGTGTTGCTGTCAGGCGGTCACGGCGGTTGAGGCGCCCGCCTTTTGCCGCCTGAATACTACTGGGGCGGACCGTTCTGGTCCGGCGGCGGGGGCGGCGGGGCACCGTCCTGTGCTTGCGGCGGCGGCGCTCCATTGCCTTGCATCTGCCTGGCCTGGCGCTCGGAACGCATCACGGCGCGGATCTGGCCGAGCGACACGCAGCCCTTGTTGTCCACGTCGATCTGCGTGAAGCGGTGCACCACCCAATGCATGCCGGCGTTCCGCGCCTGCTCCTGGGTGAGACAGCCGTCATTGGTGACGTTTGCCGCGGCGAATTTCTGCGCCATGGTCTCGCGCCTGGGCGGCGCCTGGTCGGCCGGCGGCGGCGCGCCTTGGTCGTATTGCTGGGGCGGAGGCGGCGGCTGTTGCGTCTGATATTGCTGCTGCGCGTTCGCCGTCAGCGAAACGACCAGCCCGGAAGCCAGAACGAAGCCAAACCGCAAAGACATCAGAACCTCCCGACCTCCGCTTTCCATTCCCTTTACCCGCGCTTGGCCCGGCGGCCGCCGGTCGGCAGCGGGATGATCTTCGCGCTCTTGTGGAACAGCCGCCAGGTCAGGCTGTCCTCCAGCGCCTCGAACGAGGCCTCGATGATGTTGGCGGAGACGCCGACCGTGGTCCAGCGCTGGCCTTCCTCATCCGCGCTCTCGATCATCACCCGGGTGACCGCGCCCGTGCCGTCGGTACCCTTCAGGATGCGGACCTTGTAGTCGACCAGCCGGATGCCGGCGAGTTCGGCGTAATGGGGCACCAACGCCTTGCGGAGCGCCCCGTCCAGCGCGTTGACCGGGCCGTTGCCCTCGGCCACCGACATGATCAGCTCTTCGCCGACCGCGACCTTGACCGTCGCCTCCGACAGCGTCTCCAACTTGCCCAGCAGGTCGAAACGGCGCTCGTCCAGGACGCGGAAGGATTGCAGCTGGAAATAGGTCGGCACGCCGTCCAGCGCGCGCCTCGCCATCAGCTCGAAGCTGGCCTCCGCGCCATCATAGGCATAGCCCTCGAACTCGAGCTGCTTCACCTGGTCGACCAGCCCCGCGACGCGCTTGTCCTTGGGGTCGATCTCCAGCCCGATCTCGCGGAAACGCGACAGTATGTTGGATTTGCCCGCCTGGTCGGACACGATGATGTGCCGCGTGTTGCCGACCAGCTCCGGATCGACATGCTCGTACAAGGTGGGGTCTTTCTCGACCGCCGAGACATGCAGGCCGCCCTTGTGCGCGAAGGCGCTCTCGCCGACATAGGCCGCGGTGCGGCTCGGTGCGCGGTTCAGCCGGTCGTCGACCATGCGGCTGACATGCTTCAGATGCTTCAGCCCCTCCGCCGTGACGCCGGTGGCGTAGCCCAGCTTCAGCGTCAGGCTGGGCAGCAGCGCGACCAGGTTGGCGTTGCCGCAGCGCTCGCCCAGGCCGTTGATCGTGCCCTGCACCATGCGCGCGCCGGCGGCGACCGCCGCCAGGGAGTTGGCGACGGCGTTCTCGGTGTCGTTGTGGCAATGGATGCCGAGATGGTCGCCGGGGATCACCTTGGCGATTTCACGGACGATCTCGCCGATCTCGTTCGGCAGCCGGCCGCCGTTGGTGTCGCACAGCACGACCCAGCGCGCGCCGTTGTCATAGGCGGCCCTGACGGCCTTCAGCGCGTATTCGGGATCGGATTTGTAGCCGTCGAAGAAATGCTCGGCGTCGAACAGGGCCTCGCGCCCCGCGGCGACGATGGCTTTCACCGTGTCGGCGATGGTTTCCAGATTTTCCTCGAGCGTCACGCTCAGCGCGTCGCGGACCTGGCGCGACGAGGATTTGCCCACAATGGACACGGCCTGCGCGCGGACATTCAGAAGCGCGGAGACCTGTGGGTCGTTCGCGGCGCTGCGCCCTGCGCGCTTGGTCATGCCGAAAGCCGCGAAACGGGCGCGCACCAGCACCGGGGCGTCGGCGAAAAAGGCGTCGTCGGTCGGGTTCGCGCCCGGCCAGCCACCCTCGATATAGTCGATGCCCAACTGGTCGAGCGCATGCGCGATCGCCGTCTTGTCCGGTACCGTGAAGTCGACGCCCTGGGTCTGCGCTCCGTCGCGCAGCGTCGTGTCGTAGAGATAGATCCGTTCGCCGCTCATCGATTCTGCTTCGCTGAAATCTGTTTGTCGATCAGCGATATATCACTCGCGCGTCCAATCGTCATTCCATCGCGCAACGCGGACGCCCTGCGGATATTCATGGAGCAATGTCGTCATTGACAGCAATGCAATCAATGACGACATTGAAGCATCTGACAGGGGACGATCGGCAAATGACAACACTTACCATCCGCAACGTCGACTCCGGGGTGAAGGACCGCTTGCGCATTCGCGCGGCGCGGAATCGGCGGTCCCTTGAGGCGGAGTTGCGCATCATCATCGCCGAGGCGGCAAGTAGCGAAGTGCGCGAAGAGATCAATCTCGCGGAGGCGATCCGACGCCTCTTTGCACCATTGGGAGGGATAGATGATCTGCAGCCTCACCCGCACGTGACTGCGGGCGACCCCGTGACTTTCGAACCATGATCGTCTTAGATACAAATGTGATTTCTGAGCTGATGCGCCCACAGCCTGACCCGGCGGTTTTCGAATGGGTGGCAAAGCAACCTCGGGAGACGCTCTACACAACCTACGTAAACGAAGCAGAGATTTTCTACGGCATCAGTGCAATGCCCCAGGGGCGACGGCGCGATGGCTTCGTGTCAGCAGCCGATATCTTATTCAATGGGGTATTTTCTGGCCGTGTGTTGCCTTTTGGCGGCGCCGCAGCGCGTCGTTATGGAGAAATTGTCGTCAGCCGCCGAGCCATGGGCAGACCGATCGAAGCATTCGATGCGTTGATCGCAGCCATAGCCTTCAGCGCAGAAGCCGCAGTTGCGACGCGCGATACTGGAGGTTTCAGCGATTGCGGGCTGACTCTAATCAACCCTTGGAGCGCTGGCGGGTAAGATGCGCGAAAATATTTATCCCAGCGCGCCGATATAGTGAACGATCGCGATCGAAATCCGCGGAATCAGGTCGTAGAGCTTCAGCATCGGGGTGAATATCTCGTCGTTCTCGCGCTGGTAGGTCTGGCTGGCGTCGCTGACATAGGTGGCGGGCTCGCCGAAATCGGTGTCGGGCGCGGCCTCCGGCGTCGCCGGGAAGATGCGGCGCAGCTGGGTCACCGCCGACGGGATGTCGAGCTGCAGCACCCGCTGCACGATGCGGCGGTTGGCGATCTCGTGCCGGCTTGAGAATTCCGGGATGCGGGTCGCCAGCATGTAGATTTCCTGGATCACCGCGATGCGGATGGCATGCAGCAGCACCAGCGCGCGGCGTGCATCGTCGCTGACCCGGCTGAACGGCGGATCGACCTGGTCGAGCCCGGCCTTCGCCTTCACCAGATCGTTGAACAGGCGGCGATAGACCTTGCGCTGCCCGTCATGGATGCCCCACTCCTCCAGCATCTCGGCGATACGGCGATAGGAATCGATCCGGTTGGCGTCCTGGCTGCGCCCGGCGCGCGACAGCCACAGGCCGGGGTCCAGCGTCGCGACATAGGCGTCGAGCGCCTG
>DATJHU010000137.1:0-4163 GCA_035493715.1 Alphaproteobacteria bacterium
GATCTGGGCGGTGGTGAAGGCGGCGACATCGGCTGAGGGCAGGGCAGCGAGCAAGGCCGAGCCGAGACCGGGCAGGGCGGCGGTGGCGATGGCGGCGGCCTGGGCGGTGGTGAGCGCGCCGGCCTCGGTGGCGGTGAGGGCTGCGACCTGTGCAGAGGCGAGGACCGCGACCTGTGCGGTGGTCAGCGCGGCGACCTGATCGGTGGAGAGGGCGGCGATCTGCGCGGCGGAGAGCGCCTTGGTCTGCGCCGTGGTCAGCGCGGCGACCTGGGTTGTGGTGAGGGCGGCGATCTGGTCGGTGGAGAGCGCCTTGGCCTGGGCGGAGGTGAGCGCGCTGACCTGGCCGGTGGAGAGTGCCGCGACCTCGGCGGTGGAGAGACCGGCCAGCGCCGCGGTGGCGAGTGCCGGGATCTGCGCGGTGGTGAAGGCGGCGGCGTCGGCCGAGGGCAGCGCTGCGAGGGCGGCCGAGGACAGCCCGGCGAGACCGGCCGAGGCCAGCGCCGCGGCCTGGGCGGTGGTGAGGGCTCCATCCGCGGCCGTCCCAAAGGCAGCCACCTGGGCGGAAGACAGCACGCCAACCTGTGCCGTGGTCATTGTCGCGACCTGGTCGGTCGTCAGAGCCGCGATCTGCGCCGTGGTCAGCGCCTTGATCTGGCTGGTCGTCAGCAACGGAAACTGCGAGGTCGTCAGCGAACTGACCTGACCGGTCGTCAAGGCCGCAAACTGCATTGTTGTCATGACCCCAAGCTGGCTCGTTGCCAGTGCGGCCACTTCCGCCGTGCTCAACGCCGTCAGCGCGCCCGTCGTCAGCGCGGGCATCTGTGTCGTCGTGAAAGCCGCGATATTGGCGGAGGGCAGAGCGCCGATGTGCATCGAACCCAGGCCGGACAGCGCCTTCGTCGCGATCGCGGCTGTCTGCGCCGTGGTCATCGCCCCGACTTCCGTCGCTGTCAGCGAGGCGATCTGAGCCGATGTCAAAGCCGCGAACTGTGCCGTCGTCAGCGCCGCAACCTGCGTCGTCGTCAGAGCGGAAATGATGCTCGTCGGGAGGCTGGCGATCTGCGCAGGCGTAAACGCGGTGATGTCGAGGCTCATCTGGGGCTCCGAAAAAATTTCTAAGGGAAAGGCGAAATTTTTTCGGCCCAAGCGGAGATTGGCGTCCGGAAGTTAATGAAAGGTGAAAATCAGCAGAAATTTTCGTCCCTTTTTCATCGAGACCGTTTTAACCGTTGCTTAATCGACAGAGCTCAAAATGTTCCGCATGAAAGCGTTCTCTTCCATTTGGTACGCTCGGCTCATGGCTGGGTTCGGTTCTACGGGGGCCTGTGTCGATCTTGCGGATTACCTGGATGGAAAGGGTGCACATCGGCGGGCCGTGCCGTTCCTCGCGCGTGCCGCAAAGGCCGGTTCGGCAGATGCGCAGATGCGGCTGGGAAAAGCCTATCTGACCGGCCCCGGCCTGCCGCCGAATATCGCTCAGGCGCTGCGCTGGCTTCACCAAGCCGCCGAGGGCGGCCACATGGAGGCACAGGCCCAACTCGCCGAACTCGCGCTACAGGGCGTGATCCGATCGGAAACGGACATTCTGTTCAGTCGCCCCGACCAGAGCGTCGGTCCCGCCTGGAATGAGGCTTTCCGCTTGAGCCACGCGGCCGCTGAAGCCGGATCGGCGCAAGCCAAGTCCCTCCTCGCATTCATCATGACCGAAGGCCCAGCGGAACGGCGAAACGAGGCAATGGCGGAGGCACTGTATCGCCAGGGGGCCGAGGCCGGTTGGCCGCAGGCCCAGCTTGGCCTTGCCCTCCTGCGACTCAAATCCGCCGATGCCGCTGAAGCCAGGTCTCTGCTGCGCGATGCCTCGGCCGCCGGTCTGCCGCTTGCGCATTATTGGCGGGCCGTGCTCGCGGAGAGTGGTTCCGGTGGGGTGGCGGATCCGGTGGAAGCAGCAGAACACTACAAGCTAGCCGCCGAGGGCGGATGCCAGCCGGCACAAACAAGGTTCGGCTTCGCGCTTCTGCACGGGCGCGGCGTGTCGCAAGACCGATTTCAAGCCGAAACATGGCTGCGGCGCGCCGCCATCGCCGGCGACATCCAGGCTGCCGCGGTTCTTGGCGTGCTCGCCGCGGATACGACAGATGCAACGCCCAACTATACCGAGGCGGTGGCATGGCTCGAGCGATCGGCCGAAGCCGGCCATGCCGGTGCCGCGAGATCCCTGGCGCAGCTCTATCGGCTAGGCCAGGGCGTTCCGCTCGATATAGCGATATCGAAACAATGGCTTCGTGCCGCGGTCGCGGCAGGGGACCCCGATGCCATGGGGGAATTGGCCGGGCTGGCTCTCACCGGACATGCGACACAGGGTGAACAGAGGATGGCGGCACGCGCGTTCCTGGAAGCGGCGCATCAGGGCGATACAAGTGCCCTTTTCAAACTCGGCCTGTGCATGGCGACAGGCGTGGCGGTCCGGCCCAACCCGGCGCTGGCGCGCCGCTGCTATCTGGCAGCAGCAGAGGAAGGGCAAGCGGATGCCGCGGCCGCCGCCGGCGAGATGCTGATCAACGGCCGGGGTGGTCCCGCGGACCGGCCACGAGGGATCGAGCTGTTTCGCCAGGCTGCGTCCCAAGGTCACTCCGGGGCCAAATATGCGCTGGGCGTATTGCTTTCAAACGTAAGCTTTTTGCGTGCGGCGGCTGACGCCGGGCACGCCCAGGCTCAGGCTATGCTGCAGCGGCTTGCAGCGGCATGACCGAACGCAGGCGGACGGCGCGGAGAGTAGCCTCGAACCGGCTGGTGAATCCAGCGATATCGCCGATCGTCGCAGCCCAGGCCTGTTCGGTGAACAGTGCACGATAGGCGGCGTAACGAGACGGGTCTCGCGCGAGCGATACGGCTGTTGCCACATAGTCAGGATAATTCGTGGCAATGCCGTCGTCCGCACCGATCGCGTGCAGCATCCGAGCGGCCATGCGGGATGCGAATGATTGTCCGGCGAGGGTCACGAGGGGCAGTCCCATGCGAATGACATCGCTCGCGATCGTGCCGGCATTATAGGGAAACGTGTCGAGGAAGACGTTGCCCAGGGCGAGCCGCGCCATGTAGCGGGCTGGGTCGATGCGCGGTGCGAACACGAGGCGCTTCGGATCGACGCCCGAGATCAGTGCCCGCAGGCGGAGATTCTGATGCGACCAGGGATTGTCGTCGACAAGCCAGAGCAAGGATCGATCTGTCTGACGCAGGATTTCCATCCAGGCGCTGAACATCGCCTCGGTGATCTTGTAGTGATTGGAGAAGCAGCAGAAAACGAAACGGTCCTCCGGCAGACCAGCCTCCGCCCGGGTCATTTTCTCCCCGAGGACGCGCTTGCTGTCGTTGGCCTGATACAAGCCGTCGATCCGCAAAGGAGTTGGCTGGTACGCAGACGCGACGGCAGGCGGGATGACGAAGTCGTCGCACAGCAGGAAATCCAGTTCCGGAAGCGGGACGGGGCCGATGAACCCCAGATAGGTCGCCTGCACCGGAGCAGGTTTCCACCGAAGCAACTGCAGCCTTCCCCCCGACGTCAGGCCATTCAAATCGACTAATATATCGATCTCATCCGCTCGGATTCGCCGGGCAGCCGTCTCGTCGTCCATTGTACGGATTGAAACGAAGTGATCGAAGGCCGCGATGACCCGTTCCCTGATCGGGCTGCCATCGTCGGGGCTGGAGCAGTAGCCGAATACCTCGAAAACGGAACGGTCATGCTGTTCGAACAGCTCGGCGATCAGATAGCTCATCGCGTGGCTACAAAAATCGGATGACATGTAACCAATGCGGATGCGCCTGTGATCGTAACCGTTTGCCGGAGCCAGGCGAACGGGCGCGGGTTGTGTCTTGCGACCCAGCCACGCTGCGCCGATGGCGGTCTGGGTGGGGACGTCATCGGTCAGCGCCAGCGCGGCGAGAGGACCGGACTGGTCCAACATGTCCTGTACCGACAGCCCGGGGATGATCTCCGCCATGACCGGCCACTGGCACATCCGCTGGCGGATATGCAGCCAATGCTGCACGACATCGGGTTGGTTGGGGCGCGTCAGCAGGCTGGTTCGCAATGTATCCTCGGCATCGGCCAGTCTTTTGCTCTGCTCCAGCACCCGGCCGCGCTGGTTCAGCAGGGCAACCCG
>DATJHU010000138.1:0-10172 GCA_035493715.1 Alphaproteobacteria bacterium
CGGGCAGATGTATGCGAGGCAGACGCAGGGAGGCCGGTGATGACGTTGAGGGGAAAGGCCCTGCAGGCGGCGGTCATGGCAATGCTCGCGCTTCAGCCGGTTTCGGCCCAGGACAACGGCACGGCCACGGATGACAAACCGGCCGCGCCGGAGGCGCCGCAGGTGACGCCGATCGTGACACCACCGGATCAGCCCGCCGAGGCACCGGCGCCAGATCCATCCGCGCCGCCGCCGTCGCCCGTGCCCGAGGAGGCGCAACAACAGCCGCAATCCGCAGAGCCGGCGGTTAAGGTGGCAACGTTCGTCCAGGGGCAGGTCGCCCCCATCCTCGGAAAGAAGGTGGTCGGCCCAGACGAAAAACAGGTCATGGGGTCGATCATCGATCTGCTGGTCGACGAGGAAGGCAAGCCGCGCGCGGCAGTTCTCGATCTTGGCGGCTTCCTTGGCGTTGGCAGCCGCCACGTGGCGATCGATTGGCAATTGCTGAAATTCCGCGCCTCGAAGCCGGATGCTCCGGCGATCTTGAATCTCGATCCGGCGGACCTCAAGGCGGCACCCGAATATAAGGATGTGAACGCGGCGGCACAGGTGGTCGAGCCGTCGCATGCGCCGCTTGCCGTTGCGCCACCGGCCACTTCGGTTGATCCCGCGCCGGCGACGCCTTCTGCCGACCAGGTGGCACCTTCGCCATCAGTCGCGCCGACGCCGCCCGAAGCCTTGCCGGCACAGCCGTCAGCAACGTCAACCTCAGCGCCGCCACCTCAGCCGCCGGCGAACAATGCCGGACAGTAGGATGCACGCCGTCGCCGAACACGCGGCGTGTGCCAGGCTCAATGCAGCGAGGCTTGAACCTGCAAAGCGTGGGCTCGATTGGTTGAACCTGTGGGTCGCGACGATCCAAACTGGATTCGGGCCGTTCGTCGCCGTCTATCTGACCAGCCGCGGCTGGACGCAGACCGCCATCGGGCTGGCGCTCAGCCTCGGCACGCTGACCGCGATGGCAAGCCAGATTCCCGCCGGCGCGCTGGTCGACGCGACGCCGCATAAGAGTCGCGTCGCTGTGTTCAGCATCGTGGCCTTCGCCGTCTGCGCCTTGCTCTTTGCCCTCTATCCGACGCCGCTTTCGATCTATGTCGCGGAGGTGTTGCACGGCTTTTCGAGCTGCACTCTGGGTCCCGCGATTGCCGCGATCAGCCTGGCACTGGTCGGCCAAGTGGCCCTGGGCGAGCGCCTGGGACGTAATGCGCGCTTCGCCTCGATCGGCAACGGAGTCGGCGCGGCGCTGATGGGCGGTTGCGGTTACTACCTTTCGGAGCGCGCCGTTTTCTTCATGGCCGCCGCTACCGTCCTGCCCGCGCTTTTGGCGCTCCGCCCTCTGGTCAAGACGGAATTGCCGGAGATCGAGGTCGATGCGGACGATCGCGGTGATCGTGCCGGTTGGCGCAAACTTGGCGTTTTGGCCGACCATCGCCTGCTGGCCCTGGCAGCCTGTGCCACGCTGTTCACCCTGTCGGATTCGGCGATGCTGCCGCTGGCCGGCAGTTCGCTGACCAAGCAGGTGGGCAGCAGGGCAACCTTGTTGATCGCCGCGTGCATCGTGTTGCCGCAGATCCTCGTGGCGCTGCTATCGCCTTATATCGGCCGTCTGGCCGGGACGCATGGCCGCCGGCCGGTCTTGCTGACCGGGTTCGCCGCCCTGACCGTGCGCGGCGCGCTCTTTGCGTTCAGCCAGGACCCGGCCTTCGTGATCGCCGTCCAGCTGCTGAACGGTGTGGCGAGCGCGGTCTTCCTGATTATGGTCCCACTGATCGTCAGCGACATTGCCGGCCGTTCCGGCCATTTCAACCTGGCCCTGGGGGCTGTGGGACTAGCGATCGGCGTCGGCGGCACTTTCAGTACGACCCTGGGGGGGTGGATTACCGACCGCTGGGGCGACTCCGCCGGGTTCCTGAGCCTCGCCGCAGTCGGCCTCGCGGCAACCCTGCTCGTCTTTTTTACCATGCCGGAGACCAGGGTGGGCGCGCTCCGCCGGACGCGGAGCCGCAAAGAGCATTGACGCCGCTCAAGGGTAAGAATAAAGCTTCCTGAAACGAGAATGATATTCTCACTCATGGGAGGCGGCGTGGAGCGGGAACTTCTGGTGACCGGGATCGGCGGGCAGGGGGTGCAGCTGGCAACCCAGGTGCTGGCCCGCGCGCTGACGCTGGAAAATCGGTATGTAATGTCGCTGGGCACGTATGGCGGCACGATGCGCGGGGGAAACACGGACGCATCGCTAGTCTTCGCCGATCGACCGATCAGTTCACCACCGATCGTCGCCCGAGCCTGGTCCGGCCTCGCTATGCACCACCGCTTTTGGGAGAGTGCGCGCATCCGGCTGCGGCCCGGCGCGATTCTGCTGGTTAATGCGCCGATCTTCGATCCTGAGATCGACGTTTCGCCGTTTCGGGTGCACGCCATCCCCGCGGTCGAGATCGCGACCGCCCAAGGTTCGGCGCTGGCGGCGGCGCTGGTGATGATCGGGGCCTATGCCGGCCTGACGGGCGCTGTCGCGATCGATTCGCTGACGGCGGCGATGGAGGAATCGCTGCCGTCCTATCGCCGCAAGCATCTGGACACCAATATCGCCGCGCTGCGCGCCGGCCATGCGCGCTATCCATCGATTCGCGCTTCGGCCTGGGAGTTGACGGAGGTCGCATGAGCAACACTGTCACTACGCGTGGCACCGTCACGATCGACATCGAGCGCTGCAAGGGCTGCGAGCTCTGCGTCCCGGCCTGCCCGCCGGGTGTGCTGGCCATGTCGACCGCGCGCAACGACCGGGGCGAGCAGTACCCGCTGCTATCGCCGGGCTGCACCGGCTGCGGCGCCTGTTACTGCGTTTGCCCTGACTCGTGTTTTGCGATTTATCGTTACGACACGCCGCTGGAAATCGAGGTGTCCATATGACCCGCCGTTTCGTGGAAGGCAGCGAGGCGATCGTTGATGCCGCCATCCTCGCCGGATGCCGCTTCTTCGCCGGCTATCCCATGACGCCCTTTACTGAGGTTCTCGACCGGATGGCGGAGAAGATGCCCACCTCCGGCGGAATCTGCGTCAATGCGGAGAGCGAGCTGGAGGCGGTCGGGATGGCCTGGGGCGCGCTGGCGACGGGCGCGCGGGCGGCGACCGGCTCGGTCGGGCAGGGGCTGTCGCTGATGCAGGAATCCTTTTCCGAGATCACGCGGGCCGAACTGCCGCTGGTTGTATTCAATATGGCCCGCGGTCAGGCCGACTATTACCAGTCGACCCGCGGGGGCGGGCATGGGGACTATTTCCATATCGTGCTGTGCCCGATCGACATCCATGAAGCGATCGAACATGTGCAGCTTGCCTTCCATCTGGCCGACGCCTGGCGCAATCCGGTGCAGATCTATGGCGACTATCTGCTGGCCCACACCGCCGAAGCGGTGGAACTAGAGCCCATGAGTTTCGGTCCGTTGCCCGAAAAAGACTGGGCGCTGGACGGTTCGCTGAACGGCACGGGCCGGGCGCGCAACGTCAATTCGATCGGCATGATGAAGGGCGAGAAAGGCATCGAGCCCGAGAAGTTCTGGAAGCGGCTGCAGGCGAAATACGAGCGGATCAAGCTGGAGGAGGCGCGCCATGAAGCGGAATTCCTCGACGATGCCGATTATGTCGTCACGGCTTTCGGCACCACCGCCAAGTTCGTTCGCCATGTGGTGCGTGAGATGCGGGCTGAGGGGCGGCGGATCGGCTATATCCGGCCGGTCACGCTGTGGCCTTTCCCTGCCCAGGCGTATCGTGATTGCGCGACCTCTGCGAAGGAAATCGGCGTGTTTGAACTCAATGGCGGGCAGATGATCGACGATGTCCGGCTGTCGGTGCTGGGAGCCGCCCCTGTAGCGGCATTGGGCGGGATTTCGTCCGACGAATCCGGCTTCGGTGTCGCGCCGCTGCTGAACGCCGAAATCATCCGGTCGATCCTGGAAGACGCCTATGTACGGGCGACCGGCAACGGAGCGGCATCATGACCCTGATCGAAACCGACCGCCCGCCCGAGGCGCCGTCCAAGGAATGGCGGCAGCGCAAGCCCTCGCTGATGCTGGAAATCGACCACGATCTGTGCGCCGGATGTGGTGAACCGATTGCGTTCCGGAGCCTGCTGGAGGTGATAGAGGAGCTCGGTTGGGCCGACCGTGCGCTCGCCTCGGTCGGCATCGGTTGCTACACGGCGCTGACGCCGCTGCTGGATGTCGACATGGTCCAGGCGCTGCATGGCCGTGCCCCATCGCTGGCCACCGGCATGAAGCGCATGCGCCCCGACCGCCTCGTCTTCACCCTGCAGGGCGACGGCGACATGGTGAACGAGGGCCTGCAGGAGGTGCTGCATACCGCCGCACGCGGCGAATCGATCACCTGTGTATTGCTGAACAACGGCGTGTTCGGTGAGACAGGGGGACATATGACCGCGACAACGGTATTGGGGCAGCGGACCAAGAACACACTTGGCGGGCGGGATGCAAAATATCATGGCCATCCGATCTCGATGACCGACCTTCTGAAGCCGCTGGGCGGCGTTTCCTATGTTGCCCGAGGCACTGTGACGACGGCGCGCGACGTCGAACGGACGCGCCGCTATCTGCGCCGCGCCTTCGAAGCCCAGATCGCCGGCGCCGGCTTTTCCTTCGTCGAGATCCTGACGATGTGTCCGACCGGGTGGTTTATCCCGGTGCCGGATGGTCCCGGCTATCTGAACGACACGATCGCGCCGGTTTTCCAGACTGGCGAGTTCAAGGTCGACGGCAAGCTGGTCGAGGCGTCGCGATGAGCACGATTGCCCAAAGATCGGTGGAGCGATCCCTGGCCGGCCGCCACGCCACTTACACGGAAGAGGTCAATCGGCTGATTGCCTCATGTCTGGCGGTGACCGAACAGACCGGCAATTTCGACCCGCGGGTCAGCGACATCCTCGCCGACGCCGGTTTGTCCAATCAGGCATTTTACCGGCATTTCCGGTCGAAGGAGGAACTGCTGCTCGCCGTCCTCGACAAGGGCGCGCGGGAACTCAACGAATATCTCAGCAAGCGCATGGCGGCGCAGGCCGATCCGGTCGGCAAGGTGCGTGCCTGGGTTCGCGGATTCGCGGCGCAGGCCATCCGACCGAAGGCAAGAGCCGCGACACGGCCCTTCATGTTCCCCTCGGCGCGGCTCTATGAGCGTTTCCCGGACGAAATACCGGCGACCGAGGGGCTCTATCTCGATCTCCTTGAAACGCAGCTTCGCGCCGGCGTTAAAGCCAAGGCGATGCGTCCCGACCTCGATCCGGCGGGGGACGCGGTCTTCATTTACGATCTGGTCAAAAACTGGATGGAACGGCAGATGCGCGAATGCCCCACGCCGCCGGAAAACGAGTTGAAGCGCCGTGCGGAGAAACTTGAGTTCTTCGTCGTGAAGGCTATTGGCGCGAACTAGGCCAGGGAGCGGGAAGATGGAAGAACGAAACATGGTCGCGACCAAGCTGCTGATGGAAAACGACAAGGTTAAAATCTGGGAAATGCGGCTGGAGCCCGGCCAGCGCGGAGAGATGCACAGTCACAAATACGACCATGTGCTGGTGCAGATTTCCGGCGACCGCATGGCGGTCGAGCCCGACCCGTCGACCAAAAGCGTCTACAAGGATTATGTCGAAGCCCCGGTCGAGCCCGGGAAATTCTTCTTCATTGAAAAAGGCGGCGTCGAGACTGCCTATAATGTCGGCAAAGAGCCGTTCTACGAGATCGTGATCGAACTCAAGGACTGAGCGCAAAAACACCGACGGAATACGGGGAAGCAGTTTGGAACCGATCGAAGTCGTCATCGCCTATCCAATGGCATGGGAAACGCGGCCGATGGCGGAAGTGGAGCGGGACGCGGCCTTGTTCCGCGCGCTGGACGACCGCATCCGGGTAACGTTCCAGGAATATGTCGAACCCGGCAACCTGCGAACGCTGCGCGGCCAGCCGCCCTATGACGAAGCGCGCAAGATTGCCCCGGCGCTGACCGAGGCGCAGATCGCTGCCTTTGCCAAGGCGGAGATCGTCCTGTCGCTGGACGTCCCGTTCGACACCGACCGCCTGGCGCCTCGACTCAAGTGGGTCCAGGCCTGCGGCGCAGGCGTCGGCCAGTTGCAGTCGGGTGGGCTGGAAAAGATCGGTGCGGTGCTGACCACCGCCGCCGGCGTCGCTTCCGCGCCGATCGCCGAATTCGTGCTGGCCCGCATCCTGGCGGCGTGGAAACTGTTCCCGGCGCTGGAGAAGCTGCAGCAGGAGCAGGACTGGACGCCGACCTATGGCCGCAACCTGGCCGGCAGCACGATCGGCATCGTCGGCTTCGGCGCCATCGGCGCGGCCACGGCTGTCCGTGCCAAGGCGTTGGGTATGCGCGTGGTTGCCAGCCGGCGGACGCAGGGGGCGACCCACCCCGCTGTCGAGCAGTTCTTCCACCCGCGCGATCTGCACGCGCTCCTCGCAGAATGTGACGCGGTGGTGCTGGCTGCGCCGGAATCGCCTGAGACGCATCATATGTTCGACCGCGCGGCGTTCGCCGCGATGAAGCCGGGTTCCTATTTCTGCAACGTCGCGCGCGGCTCGCAGGTCGACGAGGCGGCACTGGTCGACGCGCTCAAGTCCGGGCAGCTGTCTGCAGCGTCGATCGACGTCGTGACAAACGAACCGCTGCCCAAGGGCGACCCGCTGTGGACTGCGCCCAACCTCGCGATTTCCCCGCACAGCGCGGCATCGGTCGAGAAATACTTCCAGAATGTCTGGCAGCTGTTCCGCGAGAATATGCAGCGTTACCTGGCCGGCGAGCCATTGGTGAACGTCGTCAGCTCCGGCTTCACGGGTTGATCCCGTGCTGACAGTCGATTCGATCGTCCGGCGCAACGCGCTGCATTATGGCGACCGGGTGGCGGCGGTCATGGATGGTCGCGTCATGACTTTCGCCGACTTGGACCGGGCCGCCAACCGGATGGCCCATATGCTGCGTCAACGCGGCATCGGACATTTGGACCGAGTGGTCACGTGGTCGGACAACAATCTGGACCTCGTCATCCTGTTCTTGGGGCTGGGCAAACTCGGCGCCGTCTTCGCGCCGGTCAATCCGCGCTTCAAGCCAGCCGAGGCCGAGGCGATCATCCGCTGGGCCGATCCCAAGCTGATCATCGCCGACGCGGACCGGAGGGCTGGGGCCAAGGCGATGGCCGCCGAACTCGCCATTCAGCAGCTTCAGATCGATTGCCCGGATGACCCGGCCGATATCGCCGTCCTGTCCGCTGCCGCGCCCAGCGACGATGTCGATGAGCCGGCCCTGGCCGAGGATGATTGCCAGGTCCTGCTCTTCACCTCGGGCAGCACCGGCCAGTCGAAGGGTGTCGTGCTGTCCCACCGCACCAACTTCCTGCGCTCATTCCAGGGCCTCTATGTCGACGAGCCGCTGCGCAAGGTCTGCATGTTCCCGCTGTTCCATGTCGGCTCGTTCCTGCTGGCGATGATCGCCTGGCAGACCGGGGGCGAAGTGACCTTCGTGCGCAGCCCAACGGCCAGGGCGTTGCTCGACGCGGTCGCGGCGCGCAAGGCCAACCATCTCTACTGCATCCCCGCCGTCTGGAGCCGCATTCTGGCGGAGGATCTGTCGGGGTGGGATCTGTCGTCGCTCCGCTTCATCGACACCGGCACTTCGGCCACGCCCCCGGCGCTGATCGACGCGCTGAAGGCGACCTTCCCGAACGGGCTGGTGCGCGTGTTCTATGGCTCGACTGAGGCCGGCATGGTCGCCGCGCTGTGGGACAGCGAGGTCCAGTCGAAGCCCGGCAGCGTCGGGCGGCCGACCTTCGGCACCGAACTCAGGCTGGGCCAGGGTGACGAGATCCAGGTGCGGAACCTCATGATGGCCGACGGCTATTTCCGCAATCCCTCGGCGACCGAAACCGGATTCGCCGGCGGCTGGTACAATACCGGCGACCGCGGGGCGCTGGACGAGGACGGCTATCTCTATGTGACCGGACGCCTGAAGGACATCATCCGTTCGGCCGGCGAAACCGTGTCGCCGACCGATGTTGAACTGGCGCTGGACGGTTGCCCTGGCATCGCGGAGGTCGCGGTCGTCGGCATTCCCGACATGACCTGGGGCGAGATCGTCTGCGCCGTGGTGGTAGCCCAGGACGGCGCGCCGCAACCGACCCTCGATATGCTGCGCGCCCATTGCGAGGGGCGTCTCACTTCCTACAAGCTGCCGCGCCGCCTGGAATTCATCGAGAAGATTCCCCGCACTGCTGCGACGAACCAGATCCAGCGTACTCTGATCATCGAGATGATCCAGTCGAAGCAGTAAATCCATATTTTAGATTACTATGATCTGGATAATCCGTTTTTTCGATTACAGAAAGGCGCCTATCTTCTGAATTCTCATAACCGACAGGCTTCAGGAGATAATAATGGCCGAGGGATTTGCCGGCACGCTTCGGCCGTTTCAGCAGCCGCGGCAGGGGCTGCTCGAGGTCGTCCGTCAGTTCACGCCCAACTGGTTTACCGCGACCATGGGCACCGGCATTCTGGCGCTCGCGCTCAATCAGTTCCCGATGCCGGTTCCCGGCCTACACGAAATTGCGCAGGCGCTGTGGATGATGAACGTCGCGATGTTCGTGGCTTTCAGCCTGCTCTATCTCACCCGCTGGATACTGTTCTTCGACGGCGCGGTCCGAATCTTCAGCCACTCGGTGATGTCGATGTTCTTCGGCGCCATCCCGATGGGGTTGGCGACCATCACCAATGGGTTCGTTGTCTTCGGGGTCGATGTGATCGGGCCGGTAGCGATCGAGATCGCTAATACCCTCTGGTGGATCGATGCCGTAATGGCGGTGCTGTGCGGCGTCGCGATCCCCTATATGATGTTCACGCGACAGGAACACAGCGTCGAGAAGATGACGGCGGTATGGCTGCTGCCGGTCGTGGCGGCCGAGGTGACGGCGGTCAGCGCCGGCTTCCTGATCCCGCATCTGGGCGAGGCCGAGGGCTTCCGCATGCTGATCCTGGGCTATGCGCTGTGGGCCTTCTCGGTGCCGCTGGCGCTCAGCATCATGGTCATCCTCGTGCTGCGCCTGGTCCTGCACAAGCTGCCGCCGAGAGAGATGGCGGCGACCGGCTGGCTGGGCCTCGGCCCGCTCGGCACCGGCGCGCTAGGGCTGCTGGTGCTGGGCCGCGACGCACCGCGCGTCTTCGCGGCGGCGGGCATGCCCGATATCGGCGGGACGGCGGAGGGCATCGGCGTGATCGGCGGGGCGATCCTGTGGGGCTACGGCGCGTGGTGGGTGCTGCTCGCGACGCTCACCACCATCCGCTATATCCGCCAAGGCATGCCGTTCAATATCGGCTGGTGGGGCTTCATCTTCCCGCTCGGCGTCTACTCGACCTCGACACTCGCTTTGGCGAAGGCCACCCACCTTCAGTTCCTGACCTCGGCCGGCGGCGTGCTGATCGTGTTCCTGTCGCTGTTCTGGCTGATCGTGATGTTCCGCACGGCCCAGGGCGCTTTGCGCGGAACGCTGTTCGTCGCGCCCTGCCTGATGACCGGCTCGATCCCGAACGATTTCGAATCCGACGAGCGGCTGGCGCCAAAGGCGGCTTAGAGTCCGAATTGTTTATTTTATCAACTCCGACGGTGTACAGAACAGAAGTTAGGGATCGCCGGCGCGTGCGATCATAATCTCGGCAATTTTCCGTGACCGCTGCATTTCTTCGGAGTTTGTCGGGTCCGGCCGGTTTTCGGTGGCGATCATTATAAGGCCGCCGCCCGGCGTTCTTTCGGCTTGGATATCGGGCGGGGGCTTAAATCCTTCGACGAGGGGCGCTGACAGATAGCTGATCCAGGGCACTGAATACCGAGAATAAGGATGCGGCATAGCACCAGGAGCAGACGCTGATTTATAGTAATCCCGCCAGTAAATGTCCGCATTAGCCCAGATCACAGGCCATTGCTCGATGAAGATTGATAAAACGCTCTTAAAAAGGGGGTAAGAGACCACCGACAGATCGGACGGAGTACCGATGAAACCGACTTCGAATTTGATCTTGGCGTCAAACTTTCCACCAATTTTAGCTGAGAGGCCTAGGCTGTCGGCCTGCATGCCTAAC
>DATJHU010000139.1:0-2533 GCA_035493715.1 Alphaproteobacteria bacterium
CGAGTTCCAGAAGCCCATCAGCGTCCAAGGCAGGCTGATTAGGAACATCGCCAGGAAGAGAATGGCCGGCGCCGACCAGCCCCTCTCAGCCATGATGTAGGCCATCACCGAGCCGAGGCCGACGAGGCTGGCGATATTGAGAAGGAAGAACACCCATCGGCGGATGGTAATCGAGCTATCGCCTGCTTTGTCGAGCGGTTCGAAGATTTGAAGGGTCGCGTCCGTCATGGGCGATGTGTTACAGGCCTAGACCCAAGCAGGCCAGATATTTACGTCGAAAGAAGGGCGCATTTGACCGCACGGAATGCCAGCGAAGCGCACGCTCTTTGGACCGTCGCGCCCGGTCGAGCCGAACTCCGGCCAACCGCTCTGCCAGCAGCAGACGGCGGGTCGTTGCGCATGCGGGCGCTGGTCAGCGGGATCAGCCGCGGCACCGAATCACTTGTCTTCCATGGCCGGGTGCCTGAGAGCGAATGGGCGCGGATGCGCTGCCCGTTTCAGGAGGGTGACTTCCCTTTTCCGGTGAAATACGGGTACGCGATGGTTGGCGTACTCGAGGACGAGCCAGGCCCGCGGTTTTTTGCGCTCTACCCCCATCAAAGCCGGTTCGTTGTCCCGAAGGATTGGGCAGTTCCTGTCCCTGCCGAGGTATCGGATGAGCGAGCCGTGCTGGCGCCACAAATGGAAACGGCCCTCAACGCAACCTGGGATTCCGGCCCACGCATCGGCGACCGGATTGCGGTGGTCGGCGGCGGCGTGATCGGCTGCCTGACCGCCTATCTGTGCAGCCGGATCGCAGGCACCGAAGTGACACTGATCGACATCGATCCCAGCCGCCGCGCCGTCGCGGATGCGCTGGGCATCACCTTCGCAACCCCGGACGGTCCGTTACCGGAGAATTGCGACTTGGTCTTCCACGCATCCGGCAAAAGCGATGGCCTCTATCGTGCCCTTGGTCTCGCCGGTTTCGAAGCGACGATCGTCGAACTCAGCTGGTATGGAACGAACCCTGTCAACGTGCCCCTGGGTGGCGCGTTCCACAGTCAGCGGCTGACGCTGCTGTCCTCGCAGGTCGGAAACGTGGCGCCGGCGCGGCGGCCGCGCTGGCCGCATAATCGGCGGCTCGCGAAGGCCCTTTCGCTTTGCGCCGATCCCGCGCTCGACTGTCTCGTCTCCGATGAGACGCCATTCGCCGACTTGCCGCAAAAATTGCCGTCCATACTGGGTGCGCCCGGCGCGCTCTGCCACCTCGTTCGTTACTAAGGAGATTACATGTACGCAGTCGAAGTTCGCGACCACATTATGATTGCCCACAGCCTGGCTGGAGAGGTATTCGGTCCGGCGCAGCGCCTGCACGGCGCTACTTTCGTGGTCGATGTCGCCTTCTTCCGCGAAGAGCTGGATCCCGACAACATCGTGGTCGATATCGGCCGAGCGACGGATACGCTGAAGGCGACTTTGCACGCGATCAACTACGCCAACCTCGACGATCTGCCGGAGTTTTCGGGCAAGATCACAACCACCGAATTTCTGTCCCGCCATATCTTCGACAAGATGGCGGCGGCGATTCGCGCCGGCGAACTCGGCCCCCACGCTGGCGGCATCGACAGGCTGCGCGTGACGCTCAACGAATCCCACGTCGCCCGCGCCTGGTTCGAGGGTCCAGTTGCCGGGTAAGGTCTGGTTCGCCGTCCCCGGCGACCTCGATACGCGGACCGGCGGGACGATCTACGACAAGCGCGTGATCGGCAGCCTGCGCGCCGCGGGCCGCACCGTGGAACACCTTGCCTGGCCGGCTTCGTTCCCGTTCCCGTCGGAGGCGGATCTTGCCACAGCGACGGCCGGTCTCGGTGACTGCCCTGATAATGCCATGGTCGTGATCGACGGGCTGGCGCTCGGCGTTCTACCGGATCTGGCGAAGACCGAGGCAGACCGGCTGCGGTTGGTCGCGTTGGTGCATCATCCCCTGGCGCTGGAATCCGGCACGCCGCCGGAAGTCGCCCGGCGCTTCACCACCTCCGAAAAAGCGGCGCTCGCCACCGTTCGTGCCGTCGTCGTGACGAGCGAAATGACTGCCGCCACGCTGATTCGCGACTATGGCGTGCCGCCCGAACGGATCACCGTCGCCAGGCCGGGCATCGATAAGCCGAACCCGCCACCGGTGCGCGCGAATATCCGTACGCCGCATATCCTGTCGGTCGGTACGGTGACGACCAGAAAGGCGCATCACATCCTGGTCAGCGCACTATCGTCGATCGCCGATCTGGATTGGCGCTGCACGATCGCCGGCAGCCTCTCCCGCGATCCGACTGTCGGCAATGCGTTGAAAGCCCGGGTCGCCGCCAGCGGCCTCGCCGATCAAATCACGCTGGCGGGCGATGTCGAGGATCTGCACGCCCTCTATCGGGGTGCCGACATGTTCGTCTCCACCAGCCGGTACGAGGGTTATGGCATGGCGATCGCAGAGGCGATGGCCTACGGCTTGCCGATCATCGCCGCAGCAGGTGGCGCGGTGCCGGACGTCGTTCCGGCA
>DATJHU010000140.1:0-2243 GCA_035493715.1 Alphaproteobacteria bacterium
AGCCACTCGAGCGGGTCGAGCGGGTCTGGCGCGGGATCGTGATGGACACCTATGCGCTGGAGCAACTGACCGGCTGGACGCCGGACCTCGCGCCCGCGCCGGACACCCCGCTATTCCGTTGGCGCGTGCTGGCTGATAACACGCAACTGCTGGCGATAGCGGCTACAACAAATGATCGCGACAAGCGGCGTGACCTGGGAGATGCCCGGAATGTCTATTCGGACCGCCGCTCTGGCGCTATCGGTTTGGCTGCTCGCGCTGCCGGCCAGGGCCGCCGATTATCCTGATCATGCGATCAAGATGGTCGTGCCCTTCGCGGCCGGCGGCGGTACCGATGTGCTGGCGCGTATGATCGCCCAGAACCTCAACAGCAAATGGGGCCAGCCGGTGGTGGTGGAAAACCAGCCCGGCGCCTCGGGCGGGATCGGCACCCGCGCGGTGATGAAGGCGGCGCCCGACGGCTACACGCTGCTGATGGCCTCGACCGGCGCGCTGATGGCGGTATCGACCGGAGCCGACGGTGCCGGGCCATTCGACGTCAACAAGGTTCTCACGCCGATCGTGATCGGAGCGGCGCCGCCCTATTTGCTCGTTGCAAGTCCGACCTTGCCGGTGAAGACGACCGCGGAGTTGATCCGCTACGCCAAAGAGAAGCCCGAAGGCCTGACGTTCGGCTCCTCGGGCGTTGGTGCTGCGTCGCATCTCTCAGGGCTGCTGTTCGCCAGCGAAACCGGCATCAGGCTGCTGCACGTGCCCTACAAGGGCACCGGTCCTGCGGTGACCGACCTGCTCGGCAGCCGCATCGACATCATGTTTGCGCCCGGCCCGGTGGTGCAGCAATTCGTGCAATCCGGTCAGCTCAAGGCGTTGGGCGTAACCGACACGCAGCGTTCGAAATTCTATCCCGACGTGCCGACGGTAGCCGATGCCGTACCCGGTTACGAATCCGTCGGCTGGTTCGGTCTGCTGGCGCCGCCGAATACACCGCCCGAGATCGTCAGGAAACTCAACGAAGTCATCGTAACGGCGATGCAGACCCGGGAGTTCCGCGACCATCTGGCGACGCTGGGCGCCGAACCAAAACCGCAGACGCCGGAAGAGTTCGGCCGCTATATCAACGCCGACGTTGCCAAATGGAGCAAGCTTGTGAAAGGCAACGACGTGCAATTGCCGGGAGGAAAATAAGGATGCGTCTTGCAACATTTATCGATCCGTCGCGGGGTAACGACGCGCGGTTCGGAATCGTCACCGGCAACGGCATCGTCGATGTTGTCGCTGCGGCGGGCGAACTGCATCGCGCAGTGCCGGCAACGACGGTGAAGACGGCGCTGACCAGCGGCGCGCATACGCTGGCTGCGCTGAAGGAACTGGTGGCCGCGGCCGGGAGCGCAGAGCTGCTGCGTCCGATATCGGGCGTCAAATTCCTGCCGCCGATCCCGAACCCATCGAAGTTCTTTTGCGTCGGCAAGAACAACAGGAAGCATCGCGAGGAACTCGCCGCCAACAAGATGCTGACCGAAGTCCCGAACGAGCCGACCGGCTTCATCAAGCTGAATTCCACGATGTCGGGGGACGACGACGAGGTCGTCAAGCCTGCCGACATCACCCAGCTCGATTACGAGCCGGAGCTCTGCTATGTCGTCGGCAAGCGCGCCCATGGCGTCAAGAAGGCGGAGGCGATGGAGTACATCTCCGGCTTTACGCTGATGAACGACGTCAGCGCACGCGAAATCCAGAAGCGGGAAGTCGCCTCCGGCAGCCGGTTCTGGACCGCCAAGAACATGCCGGGCTTTGCGCCGGTCGGGCCCTACATCCTGACCATGGACGAGGTGCCCGATACTGATGACCTCTGGGTCACCTGCGAGGTCAATGGCAGGCTGCGCTTACGCTCGAACACCGGCGACTATCTCTACAAGATCGCCGATGTGTTGGAGCATTTTTCGCGCTATGTCGTGTTCGAGCCCGGCGACCTCATCGCGATGGGGGCGCCGAGCGGGGTGGCGGTCGGCCAGCCCAATGCGGACGAGCTTTATTTACGTCCGGGCGACGATATGGTGATAGCCTTCGAAGGCCTGATGAGGCTCCGAACCCGGATCGTGGCGCCGGAGTAGGGGATGACCGACATGACAGCAGCCGATCTTGCCCAAGAGCACGAGGTCGTCGCGGAGGATCTCGAATATGGCCGCGTCGATGGCACGCCGCTGGTCGCGCGGCTGTATCGTCCGCGCGGCATCACCGGATTT
>DATJHU010000141.1:0-9058 GCA_035493715.1 Alphaproteobacteria bacterium
AGCCGGCCGGCCGGACCGTTGATCGTCACTTCAGGCATAGTTTTTTGATCTACTCAGTCTGCGAAGCGCCTGTTTCGGCGACGAAAAATAGCCTTTGGCCAAGACAGCGAGCGCATCGAAGCGGACCGCAAAACTTGACCTTGGCCCCCAATTGCCTATATGCCCCGCAATCGCCATATCGTAAAAGTCATCCCAGCCTTGGGCTAAGCGGTTGGGGCGACAAATCTACGAAGGCAAATTGCGGCGGGCCGCAAATATATCATTACGGGTCGCGGTGTGTTCAAGCATTTTCTTGCTCACGTAGACAGCATCATCGCACGCGATCCTGCAGCCGGATCGCGGCTCGAAGTCATGCTGTGCTATCCCGGCCTCCATGCCGTCTGGCTGCATCGCGGCGCCCACTGGCTTGACGCACGCCGTTTCCGTGTTGCCGCCCGCTGGGTTTCGCAGTTGGGACGGTTCTTCACCGGCATCGAAATCCATCCAGCGGCCACGATCGGCGAGCGCCTGTTCATCGATCACGGCATGGGCGTGGTCATCGGCTCCACCGCCGTGGTCGGCAATGACGTGACCCTCTATCAGGGCGTGACGCTGGGCGGCACGTCGCTGGAGCGGAGCGTCAAACGTCATCCGACGCTGGGCGACAATGTCATCGTCGGCGCCGGCGCGCATGTGCTGGGCCCGATCACGGTGAGTGACGGCGCGCGCATCGGCGCGAATGCGGTGGTTTTGCATGACGTGCCGCAGGGCGCCACCATGGTCGGCATCCCGGCCAAGGCGTCACAGGATATCGGCCGTTCCGCGCCGGACTTCCTGGCCTACGGCACGCCGTGCAGCGAGGCCGCCGACCCGATCGCCTGCCTGATGACCACGCTGAACGCGCAGGTCCGGACGTTGACCGAACGGCTGCAGGCGATCGAGGCCGAGCAGGCCCGGCAGCCCCGCGATATTGCCGACGCCGCGGAATAGCTCAACCGTCTTTGCGCATCATGCGCCCCTGCACCTATCTCGATTACAACGCCACCCAGCCGGTGAAGCCTGCCGTACGCGAGGCGATGCTTGACGCGCTGGAGTTCCCGTCCAACGCCTCATCGGTCCATCGCTTGGGGCAGCAGGCACGCCACGCCGTCGAGCGAGCGCGCGCCGAGGTCGCCTCGCTGATCGGCGCGGAACCGGCGGAGATTGTCTTTACCGCCGGCGCGACCGAAGCCAACGCCACCGCGCTGAACGGCATCCCGAACCGGATCTTGCTGGCCTCCGCGATCGAACACCCATCAGTTGGCAACGCGCGGCAAGAGCAGCTGACCGTCCCGGTGCGCGCGGATGGGCTCGTGGATCTGGATGCGCTGGACCGCATGCTAGCCGCGCTGGCCGAGCCGGCGCTGGTGTCCCTCATGCTGGTCAATAACGAAACCGGCGTGATCCAGCCGGTCGCCGAGGCCGCCGCTATCGCCCACAGGCACGAGGCACTGATCCATTCCGACGCCGCGCAGGCGCCCGGCCGCATACCGGTCGACGTGCGGGCTCTGGATGTCGACCTGCTGACCCTTTCCGCACACAAGATGGGCGGCCCGCAAGGCGCCGGCGCGCTCTATATCCGTGACAGCGTCACGCTCGCCCCGCTGCTGCGCGGCGGTGGCCAGGAACGGCGACGCCGCGCCGGCACCGAGAACGTCGCCGCCATCGCCGGATTCGGCGTCGCCGCCTGGCTGACGGCGGAGGATGCGGGGTTGAACGCCCAGCTGACGGCCCTGCGCGACGAGATGGAGGCCAGGCTGGTGGCCATCGCGCCCGACGTCGCCATCCACGGCCGCACCGTTCCACGCGTCTGCAATACCAGCTGCTTCGGCGTACCGGGACTGCTGGCCGAGACCTTACTGATCGCGCTCGACCTTGCCGGCATCGCCGTCAGTTCCGGCGCGGCCTGCTCCAGCGGCGCGGTCGAGCCCTCGCCGGTGCTGCTGGCGATGGGCGTTCCCGAGGCGGCGGCGCGCGAGGCAATCCGCGTCAGCCTGGGCTGGGACAGCACGCGCACCGACATCGACAGACTGGTCGAAACCTGGGCTGACGTGCATCGCCGGGCAAAATCATCTATGTCGTCGGCGACACGGTTATCGAAGCAGGAGTTATCGGTTTAATGCCCAAGGTTACTTTCATCGAGCGGGACGGCACACGGCGCGAGATCGACGCACCGGTCGGCCTGTCGCTGCTCGAGATCGCGCACAAGCACGACATCGACATCGAGGGTGCGTGCGAGGGGTCGCTTGCCTGCTCGACCTGCCATGTGGTCGTCGAACCGGACTGGTACGAGCTGCTGCCCGAAGCCACGGAAGACGAAGAGGACATGCTCGACCTTGCCTTCGGCCTGACCAAGACCTCGCGCCTCGGCTGCCAGATCATCGTCAGCGAAGAGCTGGACGGCCTGACCGTGCGCCTGCCCTCCAGCACGCGCAACATGATGAAGGGTTGAGAGGCCGAAGTGGACGCCGGCGTTCAGCCCGATCTCACCCCCCATGATTTGACGCCGGGGGCACGGGTCGTCGTCGCCATGTCGGGCGGCGTCGATTCTTCGGTGGTGGCTGGGTTGCTGGCAGGCCAGGGCTATGAGGTGATCGGCGCTACGCTGCGCCTTTATGACGACGGCGCGCTCACCGGCAAGACCGGGAGCTGCTGCGCCGGCAAGGACATCGCCGATGCCCGGGCCGTTGCCGGCAAGCTGGGCATTCCCCATTATGTGCTGGACTACGAATCCCGCTTTCGCCAGGACGTGATCGACGATTTCGCAGATAGCTATCTGCGCGGCGAGACGCCGATCCCGTGCGTCCGCTGCAACCAGAAGGTGAAGTTCGGCGACCTCTTGGACATGGCGCGCACGCTGGGCGCCGACGCGCTGGCCACCGGCCATTATGCTAAGCGCGTGCTGGGCTCGAACGGACCGGAGCTCCATCGCGGCGCCGATTTCGGCCGCGACCAGAGCTATTTCCTGTTCGCCACCACACGTGACCAATTGGACTTCCTGCGCTTCCCGCTCGGCGCGCTGCCCAAGAGTGAAGTTCGCCGCATGGCGCAGGAGCTGGAACTGGCGGTGGCGGAGAAGCCGGACAGCCAGGATATCTGCTTCGTGCCCAACGGCGGCTATGCGGAGGTGGTGAAGAAGCTGCGCCCCGGCGCCACCCGGCCGGGCAGGATCGTGGGCCTGGACGGCGAGACGCTGGGCATGCATCAAGGCACCATCAACTACACGATCGGCCAGCGCCGCGGGCTGGGCATCGCCAACCCGGAGCCGCTCTATGTCGTTGCGGTCGATCCCGAGCAGGACCGGGTCGTGGTCGGCCCGAAGGCGGCGTTGGCGCGCGATCGCGTGCATCTCGGTGAGATGAACTGGCTGGCGCCGATGGCCGCCGGCCAGACGGTGACCGCCGAGGTCAAGCTGCGTTCAGCCCAGCCGCTGGCCCCCGCGACAGTGACAGCGCTGGGTGGCGATCTGGCGGTTGTGGATCTGGACGGCGCGCAGTTCGGCGTCGCCCCCGGCCAGGCCTGCGTCATCTATAAGGGCGACCGCCTGATCGGCGGCGGCTGGATCAAGAGCGCGGAGCGCCGGAACCTCGCCGCGGCGTGACGGCCACGGCCCAATAGCCACAGCTTTGTCATCCATACCGCGCCGCGAGACGCGCTTTACTTCCGTCCCGGATATCGGGGAGGACGGCAATGCGAATTCGTCTCTCGGCGGCATTTCTTCTGCTCGGGCTTGCGATCCACGGCCATGCCAAGGCGACCGACTGGCCGATGTTCGGCCAGAATATCGCCAACACCGCCGGCACCACCGGCGAAGCCACAATCACGACGCAGAACGTTTCGCACCTGAAGCCGAAATGGATCGCCACCGTTGCCGGTGACGTATCCGCGCGCCCGGCAGTGGTGAACGGCGTCGTTTATTTTCCGGACTGGGGCGGCAACATCCAGGCGCTGGGCGCCTTCACCGGCGGCCTCAAATGGCGGCATCGGCTATCTGAGTACGGGCTGGCTGCCGGCACGGTGTCGCGCACCAGCCCGGCGGTGGTCGGCGGTGTGGTCTATATCGGCACGCTGGGCGGCGCGAACCTGTTGGCGATCAACGCCGCCACCGGAGCGCTGAAATGGAAGACGACGGTTGATACCCAGCCGCACGCGGTCCTGACCGGCTCACCCACCGTCGCGAGCAACATGGTCTATATCGGCGTCGCCTCGACCGAAGAGGGCGTCGCCGCGCTGGCCGGCTACCAATGCTGCGTCTTCCGCGGCAGCCTGGTCGCGGTCGACGCGCTGACCGGCGCGGTGCGGTGGCAGACCTTCATGGCGCCACAGAATTACAGCGGCACTGCCGTGTGGGGCAGCAACCCGGTGGTCGACGTGACCCGCAAGACGGTCTTTATCGGCACCGGCAACAATTACGCGAAGCCAACCGACCCTGCGTATCAAACCTGCATCGCGAATGGCGGTGCCGAGGGCGCGTGCTTGTCCCCCGACGACCATGTCGATTCCGTAGTGGCGCTCAACTCCACCACTGGCGCGATCCGCTGGTCGAAGCGGCTGCGCGACAACGACGACTGGAACACGGCCTGCTTCAATGACATGCCCGGTGTCGGCAACTGCCCGTTGGGCGCGGGCCCGGATTATGATTTCGGATCGGCGCCCAATGAGTTTCGCATCGGCGCGCAGACGGTCGTCGGCGCCGGCCAGAAGAGCGGCCTCTATTCGGTCTTCGACGCGAACACGGGAACGATGCTGTGGTCGCAGCAGGTGGGGCCCGGCTCGCCGATGGGCGGGATGATGTGGGGATCGGCGACCGACGGCAGCCGCATCTATGTCTCGATCGGCGATTCGACCGGGGAGAGCTATCCGGGCGGGACAGCCGGTTCATGGGCGGCGCTGGATGCCGCGTCGGGCCAGATCCTCTGGCGCACGCCGGACCCCCACGGCTCGGTCGATATCGGCCCGCTCACCGTATCCAACGGCGTCGTCTTCGCAGGCTCGATGGCAGCCGACGCGGGCGAGTCCAACATGCTGGCGCTCAGCGCTGCGTCGGGCAAAATCCTGTGGAAATTTCCGTCCGGCGGCTCGGTGATTGCGGGCGCGGTCGTATCCGGCGGGATGCTCTATTGGGGCTCCGGCTATTCGCATCTAGGCCCGCCCTTCAAGGGCAGCACGAAATTCTATGCCTTCTCGATCGATGGGAAGTAGCTGCCGATACCGGCCGCATTCAATCCTCGCCGGAAATCTTTCTTTTGAAATTGCAGTGCGAATGCATGGCTTTTGCCGGCCGCGTTGATCTACAACAAAGGCCCTGAGAACAACTCGCACTAGCAACAGTTATGCGCCGTTTCACGATTCCTCTCGCAATAGCCGGTATGGCCCTTGGACTTGCTTCGCTTGGAGCCGCCCGGGCCGATGACGAATATGTGCTGACGATCCAGAATAACCGGTTCGAGCCGACCGAGCTCGCCATTCCCATCGACACCAAGGTCCAGATAACCGTCAAGAATCTGGACCAGGCGGCGGAGGAATTCGAAAGCTCCGACCTCAACCGCGAGAAGGTCGTGGTTGGCGGCGGCCAGATCAAAGTGTTCGTCGGCCCTTTGCCCGCCGGAACGTACGAGTTCTTCGGTGATTTCCATCCCGACACGGCCCGCGGCCATATCGTTGTCCGCTAAATGATGCGCCCGGTTGCCGCGACGATGCTGGCCATCGCCCTTTGCTGGTTCCACCGCGCCGACGCGGCGGATTTCAAGGTCTTTTATCCCAATGTCGTCCAGGGCGAGTTCGAGTTCGAGAATCGCGCCTTCGATACGTTCGACCGTGACCCGTCGCGCGCCAACGAGCGCAACGTCACCTCCGAACTCGGCTACGGCATCACCGATTGGTGGTTCGGCGAGTTGGAAAACGAATTCGAGAAGGGTGCGCAGGACAAATGGCGCTATCATGCGTTGGGCCTGGAGAACGTTTTCCAACTGACCGAACAGGGCGAGCATTATCTCGATGTCGGGTTCTTCGCCGAGTACGAGATCGCGATGCAGCGCGGAAGCTCCGACGGTTTCATCTTCGGTCCGCTTCTGCAGAAGCAGTTCGGTCGGCTGCTGCTGACCGCCAACTTGTTCGTTGCGGCGGACATCGGCGGACACGCGCCGGAAGACCCGCAATTCAACTATGCCTTTGAGGCCAAGTACCTACTGATGCCCGCTTTCCAGCCGGGCTTCCAGCTGTTCGGCGCCCCCGGAGCCTTCAGCGGATTCAGCCGATATTCCCAACAGGACAACCGCGCCGGCCCGGTTATTTTCGGCGAGTTTTATACTGCGCCGGGCAAGATCAAATATGAGGCGGGGTATCTCGTCGGCCTGACTCACGATTCGCCCAGCGGCACCCTGAAATTCCTGCTGGAATACGAGATCGCGTTCTAAAGCCGGCCACATCGAGGCCATAATCGACATCTACGGTTCCCTGCAATAAAGCAGGGGCGGTTGCCAGTGCAGCAAAATAACGATCTCGGATCGCGATAGAGATGGTGCAGGCAGAGATCCTACCATCTCGTTCATCGTTACTCGCGAAGCATAAACGTGCCATCGCCTGGACGTCGGCAATCGGCGTTTCCACGATTCTGGTTCTGCTGCCGGCCATATGGAACGGCTTCCCCTTCATGTTCTACGATTCCGGCGCCTTCATCGACCTGGCGATAGGCGGCGGCTTCAGGCCGGAGCGGTCGGCGTTCTACGGCCTGTTCCTCTCGGCCTTCCATCCGCAATACAGCCTGTGGCCGGCGGCGATCGCCCAGGTCATCATCTGCATCCTGGTGATGGCCGAGTTCGCGCGTATCGTGCTGCCCGGCCTGTCGCCGACCCGCTTCTTCCTGGTCGTCCTGGCACTTTCGGTCGGTACCGGCCTGCCCTGGTACGCGGCGCAGATCCTGCCGGACATCTGGGCACCACTGATGGTCATCAGCTTCTATCTGCTGGGATTCCACGGCCACGAGCTCAGCCGGCCCCGGCAGATCGTCCTGATGGCGGTCGCGATCCTGGCGATCACCTCGCACTCCTCGCATCTTGCCCTGGCGGGAGGATTGGTGATCGTGATCGCCGCCTCGCGACTCATCGCGCGGCGCTGGGGGCGCATTTCGCCGGCGCCGCGCTGGCGCCTGCCGGCGCTGGTCCTGGCAATCTCGCTGGCGTCACTCGTGGTCAGCAATTTTGCCCGCACCGGCGACGTGTTCGTCAGCCGCGCAGGCCCCGCCTTTGTGCTCGCCCGCCTGATGCAGGACGGTATCGTGCAGCGTCTGCTGCACGATACTTGTCCAGCGTCGGGTTACGACCTGTGCCCCTATAAGGACAAGCTGCCGAACGACGCCAACGATTACCTATGGCGCTATGACTCGCCGTTCTGGAAATTCGGCGGCTTCGAGGGCACCGCCGAAGAGGCGCGCGAGATCATCGGCGAGAGCCTGAAACGCTATCCTTGGATGAATGTCGAGACTGCGGTCGACAACACGCTTCGGCAACTCGTCGAAATCGAGACCGGCGACGGCATCGAGCCCTTGAACGATGTGCCTGTGCCCGATATCGAGCGCTGGATGCCCGACCAGCTGCCCGCTTACTACGCCGCCCGCCAGCAACGGAGCAGGTCGATCGATTTCCGCTGGATCAACGCGGTGCAGGTTCCGCTCGGCGCACTCTCGCTGGCCTCCCTGGTTGCGATCCTTGCTTACGCGCTGCGGAAGCGTCTGTGGAACGACCGGCTGTTCCTACCGGCCTTCCTGTTGATCGCGCTGCTGGGCAATGCCTTCATCTGTGGCGCTTTGTCGAACCCACATGACCGCTACCAGTCGCGCCTGATGTGGCCCGCCAGCTTCGCTGCAATCCTTCTGGTCGCGGGCCTTGTTCGTTGCCCGCCAAAAGCCGAGCGGTACTAGACCGTTCTTGCCCCCATCCCCCGCGTCGCTTAACGTTCGGCGACACGCTGGAAAGCCAAGGGGAAATCATGACAGCCGCCGCATCCGTGAGCGATCTGATCGCTGGCATCAAGATAATTGACGCGGACACGCATCTGTCCGAACCGCACGATCTGTGGACCTCGCGCGCGCCGGCCCGGCTGAAGGACAAGGTGCCCCGGGTCAAGATTTCCGACGGCAAGCGCCGCTGGGTGATCGACGACGATATCCCGCTTTCCGATGGCGCCAGCCCCATCTCGGTGATCCGCAAGGACGGATCGAAGTCGCGCTCCCTGGAGTTCTTCGGCTGGCAGATCGAGGACGTGCATGCCGGCGCGTACAATACCCAAGCGCGACTGAAGGTGATGGACGAAACCAACATTTTCGCCCAGATCGTCTATCCCAACGTTCTGGGCTTCGGCGGGCAGAACGCCACCAAGGTCGATCAAGAACTGCGCATCGCCTCGATCCAGATCTTCAACGATGCGATGGCCGAGATTCAGGCGGAGTCCAAGGGTCGCATCTTCCCGATGGCGCTGCTGCCCTGGTGGGATGTGGATGCCTCGGCGAAGGAGACCGAACGCTGCAAGGCGATGGGCCTGCGCGGCGTCAACATCAATTCCGATCCGCACAACCTGCCGGGCACGCCCGACCTGACCAGCACCCATTGGGATAAGCTTTGGGAGACCTGTGCGGGCATCGACATGCCGGTGAACTTCCATATCGGCGCGTCGGATTCGGCGATCGCCTGGTACGGGACCTCGTTCTGGCCGGGCCAGCCGCAGGACATCCAGTTCGCCATCGGCTCGTCGATGCTGTTCTTCGGCAATGCGCGGGTGATGGCCAACATCCTACTGTCGGGCATCCTGGACCGGCATCCGACGATCAAGTTCGTCTCGGTTGAAAGCGGAATCGGCTGGATCCCCTTCCTGCTGGAAACGATCGAGTACCAGCTGGCGGAGAACGCCGCCGGCCGGAAATTCTCGCTGACGCCGAGCGAGTATTTCGACCGCAATGTCTGGTCGTCCTTCTGGTTCGAGCGGCGCAACATCGCCGACACGATCCGCCAGGTGGGCGCCGACAAGGTGATGTTCGAGACGGACT
>DATJHU010000142.1:0-5708 GCA_035493715.1 Alphaproteobacteria bacterium
TGTCGGAAACGTGATGCTCGCCGAAATTGACGGTGGTGAAGCCGTTGCGGTCGGCCCACTCGGCCATGTCCAGCATCGCCGGATAAAGCTGGTTGTGCGGCGTCGTGCCGGCCGGCGAGCGGAGTTCGAAGGCGAGTTGCAGGTCCATGGATGCCTCCGATGCAGAAGCCTTCTACCGTTCGGCGGGCGAAGGTGGCCCGCAGTGCCGGTTGAGGGTTCATGTGCAGGTCAAAGCCTTTGAACCCTGCCCCCCCCCGCCTTCGGCGGGCACCCTCTCGCGTCGAACGGGAGAGGGCTTTAGAGAACCCGCCACTTACTCCACGACCAGCTGCCCATAGCTCCACGGGTGCAGCTTGTCGCTGTAGACATAGGTGCCGGGCTTATCGAGCTTCACCGTGGCGGACTTGCCGGGGGCAATCTCGCCCGTCGTCCATGACCCGTCCGTCGCCGTCGGGTTGTGCGGTTCCTTGCCGTTATTGACGAAGGTGATGACCCCGGCCTTCACCTTTGCGCGGATCGGCTGGAACACGTTCTCGTCGTAATAGGTGCGGGTCTTGTCCAGGCCCATGTCGTTCAGCGTGGCGCTGATCCCGATCTTGTCGGCCCGCTCCTGGCGGCCCTTGAAGGTCGTCTCGGTCGCCGGCGCCGGCGGCGCGGGCAGCGGGGCGACGGTGCCGCCCAGCTTGAACGCCCACAGGTTCGACGAGGACATCAGGGCGACATACTGCTCCCCGTCCACCTCATAGAAGGCGGTCGGTCCGGCCGCGTCGGCGCCGGTCTGGAACTCCCACAGCTTCTCGCCGGTCTTGGTGTTGTAGGCCTGCAGGTTGCCGTCCGGCTCGCCGTGGAACATCAGCCCGCCGGCCGTCGTGCCGGCGCCGCTGCCGTTCTCGATCCGGTAGGGCACCTTGTTCTGCCATACGATCTTCTCGGTCTTGGCGTCGATCGCGGTGATCAGGCCATAGGATTTCATGCCCGGGGCGGTGCCCGGCGGCACGAACACATCCGGATCCTTATCGCGGGTGATCCAGAACGGCATCATATGTGCCGTGGCATAGAACATGCCGGTCTGCGGATCGTACGACATCGGCGCCGAACGGGTCTTGTTCAGCAGGATCATGCTGTTCGGCATGTCATAGTCGATCGGGTCGAAATAGCAGATCGGCTTGAAGCCTTCGGGGATCAGCTCCTTCGGCGTGCAGGCCGGGCCGATCGGCTCGGCGCCCACCGGGAATGGCTGGGTGGGGGACGTCTTCAGCCGCGGGTTCTGCGGCACCGGGCGCTCCTCGATCGGGAACACCGGCTTGCCGGTGGCGCGGTCCAGCTCGAACAGGTTGCCGTCGGTACGCATCACCGCGACAGCCGGGATCGTCTTGCCGTCCTTCTTGGCATCGAACAGCACCAGGGGCGTGCCGAGATCGGCTTCCCAGATGTCGTGATGGACGGCCTGGAAATACCATTTCAGCTTGCCGGTCGCGATATCGAGCGCGACCGTGGAGTCGGTGAACAGGTTGTCGCCGCCGCGGGTTTCGCCCGCCCATTGCGGGATCGGGTTGCCGGTCGTCGTATAGACCAGGTTCAGCTTGGGATCGGCCACCAGGTTGGTCCACATGCCGCCGCCGCCATGCTTCCACACGTCATTGTCCTGCTGCCAAGTCTCATGCCCGGGGCCGCCGGGACCGTTGACACTATCGAAGTGCCAGGCCTCCTTGCCGGTCTTGGCGTCCAAGGCGGTCAGGCGGCCGATGATCAGGAAGTCGCCGTTGGCCATGCCGGTGATGACCTTGCCGTTCACATAGATCGGCGCGCCGGAGACGTATTGGCCGGTGGTGGTCAGCGCAGCGGCGTTGGCGCCGCCGGGTCCGGCGTCGCGCGGCGGCAGCTTCGGCCCGACCGGCGTGGTCCACAGGATCTTTCCGGTCTTGGCGTCCATCGCGAAGATCGAGGCGTCGGCGGTGCCGGCGAAAACCATGCCGTCGCCATAGGCCACGCCCTTGAACAGCATGGAGGCCGGCACGTCCGGCTTCACCTTCCAGATCTCTTCGCCGGTCTTGGGGTTCAGCGCATAGACATACGGGCCGGCGGTCACGAACATCATGCCGTCCGCCACCACCGGAGTGATGCGCGAATAGGTCCCGGGGAACTGCTTCACCCACGCGCCGCCCAACTGCTTCACGTTGGTGGTGTTGATCTTGTCCAGCGTGGAATAGCGGCTGTTGCCATAGTCGCCGCCGACCGAGGGCCAGTCCTTGCCGGCCGGCTTGGTCAGGTCGTTCTTCGCGCTTGCGGGGAACGTTGCGATGGCCAGCGCGACGATGGCGACTGTGGCCAGAAGCGGACGCTTCGACATGATCCTATCCTCCCTGATACGTCGAGGGCTCTATAAGCCCTTATTATCCAGTTACTTTATCGTCATTCCCGCGAAGGCGGGAATCCATTTCTCCGCCTTCGCGATGTCCAACGATGCATTCCCGCCTTCGCGGGAATGACGGCGACGCATGCGTCGCCGGCGCCTTACTTCGTCGCCTCTTGCAGATAGGCGATGATGTTTGCCCGTTTCGTCGCGTCGGCGATGCCCAGGAACGCCATCTTCGTACCGGGAACCAGCGCTTGCGGCTTGGTGATCCAGGCGTCGATCTTGGCGGCGTCCCAGGTGATGCCGGATGCCTTCATGGCATCGGAATAGGCAAAGGTGCCTTCTGTCCCGGCCTTGCGGCCGAAAACGCCGTGCAGGTTCGGGCCGACCTTGTCCGGACCGCCGGCCTCGGTGGTGTGGCAGGTGCCGCACTGCGCGAACAGGCGCTTGCCCATCTCCAGATCGGGGCCGTCGGCGCGCGCGACGGGCGCGACCAGGGCGGCGGCTGGCAGGGCGAGAAGGGCGGCGGCGAGAAGAGAAACGCGCGTCATTCGATATCCTCGGGTGTGGCGATTCGACGGATTGGCCGCGGACGTGGCCGGTCAGACATGGATGAAGCTACTGATGTCCACGCTGGCGCCAACCGTCAAGAACGATATCGCTCCTTGAAGGAAGCCGCCGGCTCGCTCAGGCTTGATGCCGAAGCGGCGAGACTATATGATGCAACAAATTGTCGCGTCAACGAAATCACGCGATCCGTGGCGGCCCCTCCGAACGGACTCTCCCGAACGCACATATGACCCAACCACCGCTCATCGATCCATCTGAAATTCCCTCGATCCTTCAGCCGCCGCAGCCGCGCCTGGGCGGCCGGACGGAGCTGCAGCAGCGGCAGAAGCAGACGAGCCGCGACAAGCTGCTGGCCGCGGCGCGCGAATCCTTCGCCGAGTCGTCCTATGCCGGGGCGGCGGTGGATGTGATCGTTAAGCGCGCGGGCGTCAACCGCAGCACCTTCTACCGCCATTTCGACAGCAAATTCGCCATCGCCAAGGCGCTGTTCGAGACCTTCTGGCCGCGTCTCTTCGCCTGCTATTCCGCCTTCGCCCCCGCCGGCCTGCCGACCGACGAGGAGATCAAGCGCTGGATGGACGCGCTGCTCGAATTCTACCGCCCCAACCGCGCCCTGTTCGATCTCATCATCCAGATTGGCGTGCTGGAGCCTGAGGGCACGAAATGGGAGGCGACGATCCGGGCGGAGATTGTGCGGATCATTGCCCAGCGCAACGCCGCCTTCCGCCGCGCCTCAGCCGCTGACGCCGCGCCCGACGCGAAGATTCGGCTGCATATGCTGATGATGCAGTTCGAACTCTGCCTGTTCGCCGTCGCCTTCAATGCCGAGGCGGATTATCCGGCCACCGTCCGCGTACTCGGCCAGAAATTCCGCAGTTTCATGGCGCACGAATAGAGATCGGGACGATTTGGCGCGGAAATCGGGAATTTCTGCACTGGCGTCCCCGGCCCTTGTGAGGCCATTTAGCCGCCATTCGTAGGACAAGATTGCGACCCATCTTCACCGTGGGCCGGCGTGGCTCGATTTTGCGGGCCAATTGCGTTACCACCGCTGCGCAATTCGCGGCGGATCACTCGAGGAAAGGTTTTCTGGCATGGTCATGAAGCATACGGCGATCGCGGCCTTCGCGGCCCTTCTCACGGGCTCGTTCGCGGGCACGGCACTGGCCGTCGATTTCACCCCGGCCGGCAAGACCGCCGGCGACGGCATCTTCACGACCGACCAGTCCAAGCGCGGCGAGGCGATCTACAACGCCAACTGTGCGATGTGCCACCAGCCCGATTTGGGCGGCAAGGAGCCGGTGCCGGAGCTGGCGGGCGACAAGTTCCTGTCCCATTGGCTGAACCACCCGGTCGCCGAGCTGTTCACCCGCGTCTCCACCACCATGCCGCAGGGGAAGCCGGGTTCGCTTACCCACCAGCAATATATCGACGTGATCGCCTTCCTGATCGACGCCAACGGCTTCAAGTCCGGCACCACCGAACTGAAGCCCGACGACGAGGCGCTGAAGACCATCACGATCTCGGGCAACCACTAAGCCCCTTTTCAGGTTCCGGTAGTCCCTCCCGACCCTGGCCCGTACAATCGCCCCGGTGCTTTCAATGGACAGCCGGGGATGCGGGTTCGTCGCAAAGCCTGTAGGGGATTGCCGGCTGGTGCGTCCGTATTCTACTCGGCAAATTCGTTGACCGGCATTTGGGTCATTGCCTTCCTGGACCATTCAAGCTCGGTCGCAAGGTTGCGGAACGAAGAATAGGTCTGGACGGCGATCAGTGCGACGCCGATCCCGCCCAGGCTCGCCGTCAGGTCGAACATCCAATTGAAGATCTTCTGCACACCGCTCCAGCTTACGGTTGGAAGCGGCAGTCCGGCCGCCTGCCACACCACGGAAAGCGGTACCGGGTGCCATATCCCATATTTCAGCCAGAACAGAATCTGGTACCCGAAAATCCCAACGGCGCTGAGAAAACCGGCAAGGGCGATCAGGCCGGCCAGGCGCGAGCAGAGGTAGGCATTGCGGCTGGAATTCACGGTTATCCCCCGACCATCGAGGGATGCGCGCCTTGTATCGCCGTCAAAGATGTTCGTGCGATCCAAATCATCGATTTCCAAGGCGGGGTGGGTGTTATCGGTAAATCGCAACTCAGCAAAATTGCGTGTCCAATGCAATGCGGCGGGACGGCGTTATGTTCCAATAATCTCAGTTGCTTGAGGCTTCGCGAATAACGCCTATCGCCCGGTTCGCCGATAGCCGTCGTCGAGCGTTTTCAGGAAGGCGATGACGTCGTCGATCTCGGCGTCGTTCCACACCGGATTCTCGCCCTTCTTGCCGGTTAGCGGCAGGTCGACCGTGTCGACATTGCCGCGCATCGCCGGCGGCAGGTCGTCGAAGATCTCGACCGCGCCGTTGACCGACCGGTACCACTTTTCAGGCGCTGTATCGCGCTCGACATAGAATTTCAGCGCCTCGCGGAGCGTGTGGAAGCGGCCGTTGTGAAAGAACACGCCGCGCGACGCGACGTTGCGCAAGGTCGGGGTCTTGAATAGGCCGCAAAGCACCTCGTTGTTGGCCTGGTCGGTGCGCACGGGGCCGCATAGCCCCAGGTCGAAATAGGCGGGATCGGCGTTCTGCGGCAGTTCGGCGTTGCGCGGCACCCCCAGCGCCTCGAACTGATAATCGGTGAACAGCGGGTGCGAGCCGTCCGCGCCCTTGTCGTCCAGGTGGCACGACGCGCAGTTGCCCCGGCCGGGATCGTCGAACAGCGCCTTGCCTCGCGTTTC